>CAZJJH010000180.1:2451-4173 GCA_964546265.1 uncultured Candidatus Cloacimonadota bacterium | reverse complement strand
GCCATTGGTCCAGGCAAAAGCGCTAAAATCGCCGGTTTCAAAGCCTTCATCTGCGGCCTCGATTAATGTAACCGTGATGGTGCTTTGGTTTACATTACTGTCGTTATCGGTTGCCACCGCTTTCAGGATGTGGCTTCCTAAGCTTGCAGTTGAAGTATCCCAGTTCCAGGAATAGGGACTTGTGGTATCCGAATACTGAAGCACTTCGTCCAAATAGAAATCAACGGAAACTATCGTTCCGTCATCACTTGCGTCGGCAGTAACACTTATTGTTCCATTCTTCACAATCGTGCTGCTGGAAGCTGGAGCAGTGATAGTTACACTGGGCATGCTGGGATCCAGAGACATCACTGCGTTATAAGCATTCACCATGCCGTATCCGGTGTACATATCCCAACCCACGCCACCATCGATGGTCATATCCGTGGCGGTTGAAGTGAGCACGGTTCTTACTTCCGCGGGGCTGAGGGTGGGATCCACAGAAAGCACCAATGCTGCAACACCCGCTGCGTAAGGGGTGGCGCATGATGTGCCATTGAAATATAGATCATAATTGCCGCTTTCGTATCCGGCAGAACCGCTGATATCGGTGGCAGGCAAAATCGTGGGAGCCATGATATCTACAGCGTTACGGGCATCCGGAGTGTTCACGCCATAGTTGGATCCCCACCAGTATTCACCATCGGAAGAACTTGCGCTCTTGCGCTCTCCGCTGGGGCTGGCAGCTCCTACGGATATCACATATTGAGAGTTTGAAGGATAGTCAATAGTGGCAGCGTCGTCATTTGCAGTGGCAGCGAAGATTACTACGCCGTCATTATAGGCATATTGCAGAGCAGTTTCCGTGGAAGGGCTATCATCCGGAACCATGCCGGTAGCACCCAGGCTCATGCTGATTACATGCGCGCCATTATCCGCGGCGTGAGTTATGGCGTTTTCGATGTATGAAAAATACATATTCCCATCGTCATCCGCTATTTTAAGCGGCATCACACTGCATCCGCCGGCGATGCCGGTTACGCCGAGATTGTTATTGGCCTTCGCTGCAGCTATTCCCGAGCAGCAAGTGCCATGACCCGCTTCAGGAGCATCGTCCATGGGGTTGCTGTCACCACTACCATAATCATATCCGGCTACCAGCCTCAGATCCTCATGTGCAGTATCCACTCCGCTATCGATGATGGCAATCACAATGTTGGAATTTCCATAACCTTGCGGCAAATCCCACGCCATTTGCGCATCGCTGTCAAAACCAGGGGTGCCCACTCCGGGTCCGGTGTGACCGGAACTGGTATAACCGGGCAGTTGCGCTGTGTTGTTGTGACCCCAGTGATTGGGATAGTAAGTATCGTTTGGAACTGCGGTAGTATAGGCAAAGTATTCCGGGGTGGCTTCTTCGATGTAGCGGTTTTGTTTGAAGGAAGCAATTGTCTCTTCCACACTGCTTCTACCATCGAGGCGAATCAGGAACCAGTTATCCCAGCCGGTTTTATCTGCCCAGGCTTGATTTTTAACTTTGCGATGGGCGCGGATGACGGTGGTGCCGCCCTTCACGCTCATAAGCTGATCCAATTCATTGATGCCGAAGTTGCTGGTTTCCGCATACAGCCCGGCAGGAACGCTACTGCGGCTTGCGGCCTGAGGGCTAAGTTTTACTTTGATAAGATTGGAAGAAAACCTGGCTTTATTGCCGTAATCTGTAAGGGAGGCATTGGCAACTAG
>CAZJJH010000180.1:0-2441 GCA_964546265.1 uncultured Candidatus Cloacimonadota bacterium | reverse complement strand
TAGAGCCGAGATTGAGAAGAGAATTAGAACAAAGACGATTGTTAAAGCTTTGTGCTGTTTAATCATATGGATCTCCTTATCGGGGAATATTAAGCTGTTTACTAAATTTCCTCAAGACAAGGTTTATTATGCTGAAATAGCAAAAGCTGTCCATCCTTTTTTTGTGGATTATTCTGAAAAGATGTGGAAGAAAGTCTACTTGCTACGCACCAGGCGGAAACCAACAAACTGATAACCGCGGTTGGGATCGCCCTTTTCCCGCCAGAGAATATGCAAATTGCGCCCTTCACTGTTCATCACGCTTCCCCCGCGGATTGTTTTTTGCGTGCCGGTGCCTGGGCCCAGCGGATCCACAAAGGTGGGTAAAGCACGGATATAAGCGCTATCATACCAATCCCAGACCCATTCTGCCACGTTTCCGGTGCAATCATAAAGCCCATTGGCATTGGGAGCCTTCAATCCCGGATAGCGCAGTTTACCGGCAGAGTTGTCTCGATACCATGCCACTTCTTCGGGGTCATCAGAGCCGCTATAACTTGTTACCCCGCCGGCTTTTGCCGCATATTCCCACTCCGCTTCGGTGGGCAAACGGTAACCGTTGGAATTAAAATCACAAGTAACCACGCGGGACGCGCCCAAACCTCTGATGCGGTATGCCGGATCCAAGCCGGCTTCTTCACTCAGTCCGTTGCAGAATATAGCGATATCATACCAGCTCACATTATCCACCGGGAGTTTGTCGCCCACATTGCTTACGTTTGCCGGCTTCATAAAGCGGTTCCACTGGGCTTGAGTAACCTCATATTTATTGATGTAGAAACCGGAGAGCGATACGTTATGCGCTTTGTTCTCAGCCAATCTACCAAAACCAAATGTTCCGGGTTCGATATAGATGAAATCAGCACCGGGGCGGGCGGGCTTTGGCTTCACGATGGCAGGAGCAGCGGGAACGGATTCTTTTATGGCGCTCAAGCGGCGGGGATCTTCACGGTCTTCAGTGCGGAAATTCTTCAGTTCCCCATATTGGCTCTGCCTGGCTTCCCTGTCTTCTCTGGGAGGCAGGGCAGCCACCGGGGCACGCAGGCTATCATCCTCGGCATCTTCGGCGCCAAAGTTAAAACCGGTATATTGCAATTTATCACCTTTGGTGCCAAACAGCACAGTATAAATATTGGTGGTAAAAAGCATGGCAATAGTGGCGATCACAGCTATTACCAGAGCCCAAAAGCCGATCTCGATCCTGCGTTTGGGAATGCGATCAGCACTGTTTTTACCTTCTTCCAATGCCTTGGTGTCCTGTTGTTTGCAGATCTCTGCACCTTGCACCGGAGGCAATTTGGAAAGCGCGTCTTGCAGTTTTTGCAGATTCAGATAGCGCTGGCTTATGTTGCGATGCAGGCAATCGGCAAGTAGCTTATTCAGATCCAGTGTAACTCCCGCGACCGGCACAAACTTATTGCCCTTCAGCCATTCCTCGGTGTAGAGACGGCCATACACAGAATTGGGAGATAACAACTGCGCCATCAGCATCGCCACGGTGAACACTTCTTCGTGTTCTTCCACATCCTGATACACGATTCCGCTGGAAAGAATCACCGGATTTCCGGAATCCGAGAGCATCACTCCAGCCAGGCTGAGATTGGCGATTGTAAGCCCATGATCCCGAACTACCTGCGCACTTTTAATCAGCTTCAGAGCCAGTGAGCGCACCATTTCTTCGTTGATCCGTTCCGGATTGTATTTCTTGATCTCTGCCAGGGACACCCCATGAATATATTCCACAGCCATATACGCGGGGGAGTGGCTTTGATTCACCTCCACCACTTTGGCTGTGCAGGAATCCTTCAGATTATTCAGCCGGGAGAGCCTCATCTGCAGCCCAAACAGAGTATTCATATTGTGGAAACTGGATTTATAAAACACCTTCAGCACATATTCTTTGTCGTCTTTTTCGGCGATGTATTTGATGCCTTCCGCATCCTTGTTCAACATGCGCAAGATCTTGTATCCCCGAAATATGGCGCCATTTTCCAGCAGGGTGAAGTTTGCGTTCACCATTTCCTGAGCGGCGGATATCTCTGCGGAGGATGGTTTGGAGCTTTCTAAAACCGTCGCTTGTGCAGATACTTCCACCTCCGCGCCGCAATTGGGGCAATACTTTGCCTTTTCCGGAATCCCGGTTCCGCAGTTGATACAATATTGTGCTATGTTTACCTCCGCTCTGCTGCTTCTGCGCTAATTACCGGATTTTGTGACCTGAAGTGCAGCGTTTATCCCATTCAGATCCACTTCATCCAGAGGATCCGTGCTTTGTTCAAGCGCATCTGCCAGGGTCTCGCTCATGATATAATCTTTATATTCCGCGATAGCTTCCTGAATTTCCCGCGGACCCTGATATTTCACCCTGATCCGGTCCATAATCTCAAAACCCTGTTCTTTGC
>CAZJJH010000179.1:0-4188 GCA_964546265.1 uncultured Candidatus Cloacimonadota bacterium | reverse complement strand
AGCTAAGGTAAAGCAAAGAGAAAGTGAAGAAAAAGATAAAGTAATGCAAAGCAAAGCAAAGCAAAGAGCCTGCTGCCATAATTATCCGTATCTATAGCAGGATAATCTCGATTGTAATTTGTTGTGCCATATTCGGATAGATTTGTCGAAGCCTTGCGAGTTTAGTAGCATATCCATGTTTCAGGAAAGAAAAAAATCACGCTAACACAAAAAAAAGCTTGCCAAAAACCCCGCTTTGCTTAGTTTGGTTAGTGAGTGCTTACTAACGCACCGCAAAGGACTGAAAATATGGATATTACAAAAAGACAAATGGAGATAGTGAAGGCAGCTATTCAGGTTATTGCCCAGCAGGGCTATGAAAAGCTAACCACCAAGAATCTGGCACAGAATCTTGGCATCAGCGACGCAGCTTTGTATCGCCATTTCGACAGCAAAAAGGAATTGATCCGGATGGTCCTCTGCTATTTTGAGCATGTTTCCTGTGAAGTAATCCAGCGCATCAATACAATGGATATTGGTCCCCTGGAAAAGGTTAAACGCTTTGTGATGGATCGCTATCAGATGTTTTCTGAAGATCCGGATTTGGCGATGGTGATGTTTAGCGAAGAATTGTTCAAGAACGATCCCTCTTTCGAGGAGAATCTACTCTCGATAATGCACATTCACCGTGATGAGGTAATGGGCTACATAATGCAAGGACAGAAGGTTCAGGTGATAAGAGGGGATTTGAATCCCATGCACATTTTCAGAATGATAGTTGGCTCGATGCGGCTTTTGGTAACTCAATGGAATCTCAGCCGGCATGCCTTTGATCTGAAGGCAGAGGGCAATTCATTGTTTGAAACAATAAAAAGTATGATAGAGGTAAAAGAATGAAGCGTCAGATTATCAAGATCGACGACGAGAAGTGTAATGGCTGCGGATTATGCATCCCCGGTTGTCCTGAGGGAGCGCTGCAGATAATTGATAACAAGGCCCGCCTGGTGAGCGATCTATTTTGTGATGGTTTAGGGGCTTGCATTGGGAACTGCCCCCAGGGAGCCATTCTGGTAGAAGAACGGGAAGCTGAGCCCTACAGCGAAGAAATCGTGATGCAAAACATCATGAAGGCAGGGATCAATACCATCAAAGCTCATCTCAAACACTTGAAGGATCATGGGGAGATGCGTTATTACGCACAAGCTCTGGAAATTCTGAAAGATAATGGCTACGACATCGACGAACTCACTCGGGAAGAGACGATGGCGTGTGGCTGTCCCGGAACTAATGCCCAGGTGATTGAGCCCAAAGCTGAGGCGAATGTAAAGCACGGGCCGCTACAATCCGAACTGGGGCAATGGCCGGTTCAGCTTACTCTCATCAATCCAGCGGCGCAATACTTTGAGAACGCAGATCTCTTGATCTCTGCAGACTGCGTGCCATACGCTTTCGGAGATTTTCATCAGAGATTTCTGAAAGGCAAGGTAGTAATCACATTTTGTCCCAAGCTGGATCAGGATTTGGAAAGATATATTGACAAACTGGCGCAGATTTTTACTCTGCATACCATCAAGAGTGTAACGATTGTGCGCATGGAAGTGCCCTGCTGTGGCGGTACCGAAGTTATCTTGCAGAAGGCTTTGGAACGCAGTGGCAAAATGCATTTTGTAAAGATAAACGTGATTAGCGTAGATGGAAAGATAATCTAAGGAGATACAATGGAACACAGGTTTTACAAAGATATTCCCCCGGTACTGAATGCCATGGGCATGGTGGGCACGAAACTCTACAGCCATCCCGAGGGCGAAATTGTCCACATCGAGTTCGAGCCCAAAGCTCATCTTAAGGCTCATAAAACCCCTGTCAACGTCGCATTTTTCGTGGTCGAAGGTACTGCCACCGTCACAATCGGTGAAGAAAGCAAAACCTTCCCAGCCGGAACCGTTATCGACAGCCCCAAAGATATTCCCCATGCACTCACCAACGAGGGTGACGGCGTAATGCGCATCCTTGTTATTAAAATGCCAAAACCATAAACAATATAAAGGAGTAACACAATGAGTATGTTTTGTTACCAATGCCAAGAAACAGCCCGTAATACAGGTTGCACCGTACGCGGTGTCTGCGGTAAATCCGACAGCCTGGCGAACATGATGGATCTTCTTATTTACAGCCTTAGAGGTTTAGCTTATGTGGATCATAAACTAATCCAGAATGGCAAGTATTACCCTGAGGATTCTCTCTTTGTAATGCAGGGACTTTTTACAACCATAACCAACGCAAACTGGTCTGAGGACGTAATTGTTGCTTTGATCGACAAGGCCATTAAGTTGCGCGACACTCGTAAAGATGAACTTTGCTCCATGCTAAAGGACAAATGCAATGAATGTCCTGATGCCGTCACTTTCCAGATTTCCAAAGATCAATATGCGGATTTTGCTACCAAGGTAGGCGTTCTCAAGACCGAAAATGAAGATATCCGCAGTCTGCGGGAAACCATCACCATCGGTTTAAAAGGTGTTGGCGCATATGGCGATCACGCTGCCATGCTTGGATTTATGGACGATGAAGTAAACAAATTTATGATGGAAGGTCTTGCCGCAACCATCGATGACAGTCTTACAGCCGATCAATTGGTAGCCCTTGTTCTTAAGACCGGTGAACATGCCGTAAAAGTAATGGCCAAACTTGATGAAGCCCATACTAGCACTTATGGCAATCCGGAGCCTACCCACGTAAACATTGGAGTGGGTAAGAACCCCGGCATCCTGGTTTCCGGGCACGATCTCAAGGATTTTGAAGAGCTGTTGATCCAAACCGAAGGCAAGGGTGTGGATATCTATACCCATAGCGAGATGTTGCCCGCGAACTATTATCCTGCCTTCAAGAAATTTAAACACTTCCATGGCAATTACGGCTCCTCCTGGTGGCATCAATTAGAAGACTTTGAAAACTTCAACGGCGCTATCCTGATGACTACGAACTGCATCGTGCCCCTGCGCAAAGAAAACACCTATCTGGATCGCATGTTCACCACCGGTATGGCGGGTTATCCCGGGGCAAAGCATATCGCAGATCGCAAGGATGGTAAAGCCAAAGACTTCAGTCCTGTGATCGAAGCAGCTCTGAAATGCAAGGCTCCCAAAGAGATCGAGACCGGTGAGATCGTGGGTGGATTTGCCCATGCCACAGTTCTGTCTCTTGCCGATAAGGTAATTGACGCGGTAAAAAGTGGCGCAATCAAGCGCTTTGTGGTAATGGCTGGTTGCGATGGCAGAATGCCTTCCCGCAAATACTTCACCGAAGTAGCCGAAAAGCTTCCGAAAGACACGGTTATCCTTACAGCCGGTTGCGCCAAATATCGCTACATCAAGATGAATCTGGGCGATATCGGCGGCATTCCGCGCGTCCTCGATGCCGGACAGTGCAACGATTCCTATTCTTTGGCTGTTATCGCGCTCAAGCTGAAAGAGGCCTTTGGCCTTGATGATGTGAATGATCTGCCTTTGTCCTTTGACCTGGGCTGGTATGAACAGAAAGCGGTAGCAGTTCTACTTGCTCTTCTGTATCTCGGCTTCAAAAACATCCAAGTCGGCCCGACCCTTCCGGGATTCCTTTCACCCAATGTTGCCAAAGTTATCATCGATACCTTTGGTCTGAAGCAAACCACCAATCCGGATGATGACATCGCCGCCATGATGGGCTGATCAAATAGAATCCGTATTATCTGGGGATGGGAAACCATCCCCTTTTTTTGTCGCTGTGAGATACATTAACAGCATGCCCGCTGTCAGAAGTCCAAAGCACTGTAAAGAAAGGGAATAAAGGTGAAGAAATGGCTTGCTTTGAACTCCTGAGGAGGATAAAACCCGCACTTACAATATAATGGGCGCTTCAGCGAGCGCCCCTACAGTACAGGTGGTCGCCGTACCGCCTATGTGTTTACCGCTCATTTTTATTGAGTATAGTGATGGCGCATCTTATATCGGCTCAAACTATTGATATTAGAGGAATGAACTGTACAAAATATTGTTTGCAGCTAAGGAACCGAAAGATGGCCAAAAAAATCCATATAAAGAAAGACCATTGCATAAACCATCGATGCATGTATTGAGATGAATTTGTTCTGTTGCCGCCCGCCATTTTCTGTCTCGAAGTGACTATTTCGGTCATTTTTCCTGTTTTATCCCCTCAAAACCCCTCTTATGA
>CAZJJH010000178.1:2605-4192 GCA_964546265.1 uncultured Candidatus Cloacimonadota bacterium | reverse complement strand
TAAGCTATGTTGTTAAGATATGAGGAGATTTATTTTGAGTATAATCGACAGCAATATTTTCATTACCGAATATGAGCCAAAGTACGCAAAATCCATAGCTGAGATGTGGAATAAAAGCAGCTCTGCCTGGAATGGACATGTGTTCAATTATGACGAAGCCCAGATTGCCGAAGAACAAAAAAACAGCTCGGCGTTGGCATCGTATCTGGTGGTCAAGGGCAATGATGTGCTTGCCTATGCGGATTTATTTCACGAAACCAAAAACAGAGCTCACATCGGGATGCTGAATGTTCTGCCAGAGTATCACGGTGGGGGACTCGGTAAGTTGTTGGTGCAGCGCTGTGTACTAAAGACGGTAGAATTGGGGGTTCCCACTTTGAGTCTGTTCACTTGGGCGGGAAACACCAAAGCCGTTCCGTTGTATAAGAAATGCGGTTTCTTCTGGCAGGTAATGGAGACTCCCAGTACATACTTGATGAACTTTTTGCCGGGGATCATGAATAATGAATTACTGGCTCAGTATTTTGACTACTTCCATTGGTACGATGATTTGGTGAGAGATTTGGCGATCCAGCCGGATGGCGAAAAGGTGAATGGCTTCACCTATTATAGCTACAATTGGCATAAACTAGGTAAAAGCCTGCGTGTAACCGTGGAAAAAGGATCTTGGCAGATCGTGGAGATTGAAAGCCCGGACTTTTGCGTGAGCATCAAAGCTGCCCACCCCAAACCTGTGTTTGGCACCAAACAACCAATTGACTTTCATTATGAGAGTTTCAATCCGGATTTCCAGATGATAGAGTTAAAAAGCCTTCCGAATGAGAGCTTTGTGTACGACTACAGCTACCGAGGGTTTGCCAAACCTGCTCTGACTCTGCAGGCAGAATACCTGCCCAGACCGTTTGACGGAGTGAACAGCGAATGGGAGGCAATGCCAGCTTTGAACACCAAACTTGCAGTAGCAGGAAAGTCCGTGATATTAGGCATCTCCCAGAATGTGAGACCACCCGTAAAGATCGATTTGATAGCTCTAGCTGGAATCCAGACCGACATCTGGCAAACCTTGCATGTGAATCTGGAAAGCAATCTTGAAACCGCGGTAACTCTGAAGCTGCTCTTCCCGGAGGATGACAAAGTAGTATTGGCAGAAAACGTTCACGAAATCCATCTGGCTGCGCTTGAACGAAAGATCTTGCCGGTCCGCTACAAGACCAGCGGCTCATGTATTTACAAGCCAAAACTGAAGCTGGAGTATAGCGTGCCGGAGCTCCCGCTGCAAAGCTTTGAGACCGAGCCCGCCACCCTAATCACCACCTATCGCGGTTGTGATGGCAAGAGCACAAAGAATGAGGCAATGATTGTCGCAGGAAAACAGCAGATCATGATGCCATTCCGGGATCGGAAGAATTGGGTATATTTCGTGGGTGCTGATCACAAGTCCGTGTGTTTCCGTCCCTCAGATTTCGGTCCCCCGTTCAGCGAAGAATTTGAGGAGGAAGATGCCCGGCGGATAGAGTATTGGCAAAACGCTGATGTGATGATGATGGAAGTCTTTTATGAAAGCAAACAGCATCCCGGGCTAAGGTT
>CAZJJH010000178.1:0-2505 GCA_964546265.1 uncultured Candidatus Cloacimonadota bacterium | reverse complement strand
GAAGATGAGGATGTGATAGGAGTGGATAACGGTTTCATAAAAATCAGTGCACCCAAGACCTGCGATTTGCCTTTGATCAGCAGTATGCAGGTGCAGGGAATGGAATGGCTGGATCCCGCGGCAGCAGGCTTTGGTCCAAAATCTGGCATCAATCCTTATTGTGGCGGCATGTTCAATTGCCCCAATGGCATGAATGTTGCAAAGATGATGAATGAATCTCACAACTTATCCCTTGTCGCTTATCGGGATCAACATGGCAACCGCTGGCAGGGCTTGGGTTGGGAGACCCGGATCAACGAAAATGAAGCAAACAGAGGGCTTACGTACATCGATCTCTATTTAACCATGCCGGGGCTTCCGGTCTTGCTCCGAACCGTGGAGATCGTTCATGTTCCACCCAAAGCAGGATTCAATAGCTTCTATCTGAGTACTTACTTCCACGATCGAAACATCTGGCCCAAAGCTATTTGTGGATATCCAGACGAAAAAGGAGTATGGCAGGAAACCGGAACTTCGAGATTTAATACTCAGGTAAATGCTACTAGCGACATCTGCCGGATGAAGGTGGAAGACATTCGGCTCTATACATTAAGCGCCTTCAGACGGTATCTATGCTTTCACAATAACAAAGACATTCTGAGCAACCGCAGTTACATCTACAGCAAAGTGATCGCACAAAGTGGAGATGTCCTGAAGTGCCTGGTAATGATCTTTAGCGATTTTGAGATTGATATCGATTCCACTAGGGATATGCTGGAACTACAGCTAAAAAGGGAATCATGAGCGGGGTTTTCAAGATGCTGCTTGCCTTTTAGCCGATAATCGCCTATCTTTTAAGTAGAAAATAACAATGTTAGGAGAAAAGATGGCACATACAAAACTGAAAGGAAATCCGATAAATACGATTGGCGATTTGCCTGAACCAGGTTCAACCGCCCCTAATTTCTGTCTTACTGCCGGGGATCTGAAAGATCTTAGCTTAGGTGAATTCAAGGGCAAAAAAGTACTGTTGAATATATATCCATCAATTGACACTGGAGTGTGCGCAATGAGCGTGCGCAAGTTTAACGCCGAAGCGGCTGCTCTGCAAAACACTGTGGTTTTGGGCATATCCAGGGATCTGCCCTTTGCCTTAGGCAGGTTCTGCGGTGCTGAAGGCATCGATAAAGTTCATACTCTTTCCGAAATGCGGGATCGCAATTTTGGTAAGGAATATGGCGTGGAAATAACCGATGGTCCGATGGCGGGGCTTTTAGCGCGCAGCGTGGTTGTTATAGACGAGCTGGGGAAAGTTGTTTACACCGAACTTGTGGACGATATAGTCCATGAACCCAATTATGAGGCTGCCTTAAAGGCACTCAAAGGATAATTTCGGAACCGGGCTCCATCACTATTACATTGATCCCCTGCTTTTTGCACAGCTCTGCAAAATGCCGGGGATCTTGCTTTATCAGCGGGAAAGTATTATAGTGCATGGGAATTGCTGCTTTTTTGGGTTTTAGCCAGGAGGCAGCAAGTGCGGCATCACCAGGATCCATGGTATAGTTGCCGCCGATGGGGATCAGTAGATAGTCAATCGGATACAGCTCGGCAATCAGTTTCATATCGCCAAAGAGTCCCGTATCGCCCATATGGTATATGATAGTATTATCGATAGACATGATAGTGCCGGCGGCAAGCCCTCCATAGCGTCCATCGGGAGTCATGCTGCCGTGTTCTGCTTTACAGAAAACCACTCTGCCAAAAGGGAAATCGTGTCCTCCGCCAATCTGCATGGCATGGGTTTTGCAGCCTGCTTCTCTGTAGTATCCCGCCAATTCTGATACAGCAATGATCGTGGTATCAATCCCTGCGATTTTTAGAGCATCACCGCAATGATCCCCATGAGCGTGCGTAAGTAGGATGTAATCTGCCTTGATGTCTTTTGATTTCACCGGTGAAAGTGGGTTGGCATCAAGCCAAGGGTCAATTATGATTTTTAGTCCTGAATCGGTGCTTATCTGAAATGCGGCATGAGCGAAGAATTTAAGTTTCATTCAAACTCCTTTAGAAAGCGTCCACCCCGGTTTCCATCTTGATGAAGTGTCTGTGAGCTTCAAAGGCAATCGGAGGTAGTTTATCCAAAGGAAAGAATCTGGCCTCTTCCGCATCGTCTCCTGCTTCTAACTTTCCACCTGTTACCTTCATCCGGAAACCAATACTTATAGTGCGAAGATAGATGGGGCTGTATCCATAGAACCAATCGATACAATGCTCAATCGCTCCATCAAGACCGGTTTCTTCCTTCATCTCGGCTATGGCGTTCTCTTCGGGGCTCATATTGATCTCAATGTATCCACTGGGTAGCGCCCACATACCTGCCCGGGGCTCGAACAAACGTTTTACTAAAAGGATATCACCTGCATCATTGAGCGTGAGGATAGCTACTGCCGGGATCGGGTTCTTATATAAAATAAAGCCACAATCGGGACAAATGGCGCGCAACTTGCCTTCCCTATCCTGTTT
>CAZJJH010000177.1:0-4198 GCA_964546265.1 uncultured Candidatus Cloacimonadota bacterium | reverse complement strand
AGAGTATATTCCAGGCGATCGCTGAGGCTGAGCCGGTTTTTGTTTACCGAAGCGCTTACCGTCAAGGCGCTTATGCCAAGCGGCATCAAAAGTATCAAGAGCAGATATATGCGTCTCATCCTACCACCAGTTGTCTATTTTTGGACTCGTTTTGGGGGATTGTTCTTTGCGCTCCCGAGCTTCCAGATTGTCCAAAGCTTCCAGAGCGTTTTGAACTTCTTCTTTTTCCCGTTCCTGTTCATCAGATTTTGGCTGCGGCTTTGGAGGCGGATTTTCCTCCAGCTTTTTAAGTGCAAGCTCCAGATTTGCCCGGATATCCTCGTCATCAGGATCAATCAACAGAGCTTTTTCGTAGCTTTCCACCGCCGCCCGGTAGTCTTCCTGCATGTAAGCTATGTTCCCCCGATCGTAATGAATATCGGCAGAATCTTCCAAAGCCAGCAGGGCATCCTGCGCTGTACTGTCAGCTTCTGCAAATTCACCCTGCTTATAATGGGATTTCGCTTTATTTGCCGCAGCGGGAGCTTCGTCGCCATTTCTGCTGAAGATCTGCTCTGCTGTAGCGAAATTTTGCCGACGGTAAAACAGAGTTCCCAAACTGTTCAAAAAAGCAGAGCGGCGAAATACGATCTCGAAGAGCAGAATTAGCCCAATAAGCAAGATAAGTATCGTGAATATCCTTTGTTTGCGAGTCATCATCGTTTACCTCTTGCAGATCTTCGATAGGGTTTGATAAAAATATCCAGCACCAGCAAAAGCAATGCTGCAATCACAAAGATGTGATATTGCTCTTTGTAGATCAGCGATTTCCGGCTCCTGTTGTAGGCCAGCTCACTTTGATATATCTGCGAGAGTAGCAGTTGGATCTCGGAGGCAGAAGGGGTAATGCGGAAAAATGTGCCGGATCCGATGTCGGCGATTTGCTTCAGGGTAGATTCATCCAGTTTGCTGAAGTGCTCTGCTCCGGTATGGGGATTGCGGATGCTTGCACCTTCGGAACTACCCACGCCCATGGTGTATATCCGTACGCCCTCTGCGGCAAGATCCCTGGCTTTGCCCAAAGCGTTTCCGGATATATCCTCTCCATCGGATATCAGGATCAATACTCCACCACCACTTCCGGCGTTGAAAGCAGAAGTAGCTAAGTCTATCGCCCTGCCGATATCGGTTCCGGGCCGGGCTGCGGAATCAGTGCTAAGGCTGCTGAGCACCATCTTAAGCGCTTCATGATCATCAGTAAGCGGACACTCCAGAGTGGCAGAACCGGCAAATGAGATGATGCCGATGCGATCTGTCTTTAGCTGTTCCACAAAAGCGGCTACCTGTAGCAATGACCGGGTGAGCCGATCCGGCTTAATATCAGTAGCCAGCATGCTTTGCGATACATCGATGGCAAATACGATATCCATGCCCCTGCTTTGCAAATCCTGCTCCCGGAAATCCCATTGCGGCCGCGCCAGAGCAAATACCATCATTACAAATACAAAGAGTAGCAAAAACAGCTTCAGGCCACTATAAAAAGGCGAACGGCGGGAAAGATACAGGGGTGAAAAACCCGGTTCTGCATAGCGTGAGAACTTTTTGTCAAAGTTCCTGGGCGCTTTTATAATTAACCGGAGGAAAAGCGGTATCAGGAGTAGCAGATAGAGATAGTGGCTCCAATAGATATTCATGTATTACTCCGGAAACACCGGCATAATCCAGCCGCGGCACAGCAGCTCCAGTACTATCAGTAGCAGAGCAAGCCAGATCAATAAGGGGAACTGATCTTCCCATCTGTAGTTTAGAGTGGAACTGAATTCTGTTTTCTCCAAAGCATCCAGTTCCTTCATTATCTTTCTTAGCTCGGTGGCATCCGTAGCGTTGGCAGCCTTTCCCGTGCCGGTTATAGCCGCGATCCGATCCAGGCTCTCCATATCCAGTTCGATCACGGTTGGTATGTTTCTATTACCAAAGAAGGGATCTGAATAGGGAAATGGAACCAAGCCTCCACTGCCGACTCCGATGGGATACACTTTTATGCCCAAAGTAGCCGCCATTCTTGCTGCAGAGATGGGATCTATCTCTCCGCTATTGCTCACCCCATCGGTGATCAGAACTACGATGCGGGATTTTGCTTTGCTATCCTTTAGCCTTGCCACAGCCTTGGCGAGCCCCATTCCAATCGCAGTACCCGAAGCCTCGCGATTCACTTCCAGTTTGTCCAGAGCGCTCATTATTGCAGAATGATCATAAGTTAAGGGGCTGGCAGTAATGGCATATTCGGAAAATGCTACCAGCGAGAATCTATCGTTAGGCCTGCCGGAGACAAAATCCTTTGCCACCTTCACCGCCGCGCCCAACCTGTTCTGGGGCAGAAAATCCAGCGCCAGCATCGATCCGCTTATGTCCAGTGAGATTACGATGTCCACACCCTTGTTGCGAAAGTCTCTGGTGCCGTAGCCCCATTGCGGTCTTGCCAAAGCCAACACCATTACCAGCAGAATCACTGAGCGTAAGCCGGGGTAAAACCATGCCCAAAATCTTTTCCGTCCTGAGATCTGAAATAGAATCTGCAAACGGCTGGAAGGTAGAGCCAGCTTTTGGGCCTTAGCTGATCTGAGCTCCCAGAGAAGGTAACCCGGGATCATAAGGAGCAGAAACAGATACAAGGGTTGGGCAAATCTAAACATTGTTCTCTTCGGGGCTCTGTAAACAGGTTCTTAAAGTGTCGCTATGCAGCAGAACGTCCTCAATATCCGGCTGCAGCCCGGCAAATTTCACCATATCGCAGAAGCGTAATATCCTCAGATAATCCTCTGTATGGCGGGGTCTTAGCATCAATAGCTGTTCTGCAATCTCTTGGCTGGTCATCTGAATCGCACCAAAGCCATAGAACTCTTCCAAAAACTCTCGTAAAATCATGGAAAGGCGAAAGTGATAGCCCAAAAGATCCCGGTAGAGCATACCGCTCTGGCGTAAATCTGCTAACTGTTGCAAGGCTTTCTGGGCAGGATCCGGCTGTGGTATGGGTTCCGCTTTTGCATTAGGGATGGCAGGCTTTACCACTTTTTTGCGTCGAAAGGATAGCAGTAGTAAGATCAGCAGCAGGATCAGGAGAATAATTAGCACCGGATATAGCCAGAAGGGCATTTGCATCGGGTATCTGCGCAAGGGCTTGATATCCCGCAACAAGCTATCTCCCTCTGCCCTGCTGCGCAATACATATACGCGGAATGCGTCCGTTTCCATATCCCCGCCCAGAAGCCGAGCGTTTTTTAGCTTCAACTTGGGAAAGGATAGCGCTCCCACCCTCAGGGGGACAATGCTCAGGCGGGCTATACTGCCGGAACTTTGTGGACTGATGGATTGCGCGATCACCTTGAATCCTTCCAGACTGTCCGGAATCTCTATTTCCTTTAAGGGGAAATCTGTCTCTATGATGAACTGAAACCTGCTGCCGATCTTCAGGCTATCCACTCCGGCAAGGCTTTGGCTTACCTGAGCAGATAACATCCCGATAGATAAAGCGAGCAGTAGTAAGAGCCGGATCTTCTTCATTTGAGCCTCCGTTTACTTCTGAGCGCGAAGAACGCACGCAATACATCCACATAAGAATCCCGGTTTTTGAAGAGTAAGTGGTCGCAAGCCATACTTTTCAGGGTGGCGGAGAGCTTTTCCTGGTGCAGAGTTGTTTGTGCCTTATAGGCTTCTCTGATGCGCTTGTTTTTCGTGTTTATGTATCCGCAGATCCCGGTTTCGGGATCCCTGAGGTGCAATACTCCCGCCTCGGGGAGGTTCAATTCGCTCTCATCTAAGATCTGGAGCGCGATCAGATCATGCTTTTTCGCCAATATTCCCATAGGCTTTTTATAGCCGGAATCCAAAAAATCTGAAAGTACAAAGATCACCGCGCGCTTCTTCAGAATCTTCGCCGCATACTCAAAAGCTCCTGCCAGAGAAGTCTTTTGCCCCTGAGGTTCGTAATACAATATCTCCCGAATTATCTCCAGCGCACGGTTCCTTCCCTTACGAGGAGGCAGGTATTTCTCCAGCTTCTCCGAATACATTATCAGGGAACAGCGATCCTGATTTGCCACAGCCGAAAAGGCGAGCGTAGCTACTATCTCCGCGATGCGTTCCTTCTTCATTGCGTAGGAAGTACCCAAAAACATGCTTGCGGAGATGTCAACGATAAACACCACGTTCAGCTCTATGG
>CAZJJH010000176.1:0-4231 GCA_964546265.1 uncultured Candidatus Cloacimonadota bacterium | reverse complement strand
CCATTCGCCGGTGGGCGGAGGAACAGGCGCATTCCAGCTAAGGTGCACGTCGTTTCCGCTCACAGAAGCCTGCAGCTCTGTAGGGGGATACAACTGTTCCGTGAGTTCTATTACAGAGAAGCTATCCAGGAAGAGATAGAATTGGTTGGCATCGCTGTGTCCGTGGAAGCCCAGATAGATAGTCTGATCTGTGGGAACCGTTACTTGAACTTCAGCCATCTGATAATCTGTATTTACGATATTATTCTCTACCCAAAGCTGTTCGCTGAGATCCGCGGGGTTCGATGAAGTGCCCTTGTAGAGCGCGAGTTTTTCCGGGTATGTAGCGCTATTAGCTTTGTAAAAGAAGCTAATCTTATAGGTGTATTCCGCAGTAAGCTGGAGGGGAGGAACTACCAGCCAATCGTCCATCGGCTGAGCATCGTTGTAACGGATGCGCATGGCATTGGGGGCTGTATCTGCATTTGTATCCGCATAGCTCACCCAAGTGTATGCATCGTTGTTTTGATTCACTGTAGTCCAACCCAAAGGTATGGCGGGAGGAGTCACTTCGTCAAAATTCTGGGTATAGGGGAAAGATGTAACGGTGGGATCTGCCCAGGTAGTGAAGCTCCAGACAGGGCAATCAAGTGCATCGCCATCTGCATTGAAAGGTACGATTTGCCAGAAATACTGAGTGTTGAAGGCCAGTGTGTTTACGGGTTGATAAGTGCTTTGGGTTTGAGAAACACCATTGGCGATGTTGTTGGGGGGATTGTTTGTGCCCAGGTAAACCTTGTAGCCATCTACTGTTCCGCCACCGCTTATCCAGCTAAGCGAAGTAACCGGGCTGATGTTGGTTGCGGCATTTGCGGGCATCGGATTTTGGGCTGGCAGGGGTGGTTCTCCCTGCTGGGCGGGACTGAAAGTGAAAGTAAGTCCGTTGGGGGGATACACTTCCGGTAACAGCTTGCAGGAGTTTGTCGCGGCTGTACCTGCTTCGGTAGCAGTCCAATCTGTCAAAGTGGTGCGATTATTATAATCTTCATTGCTGGCGCCGCGCAATCCAACCTGTACGTTTGCAGCAGTTGGAGCGTTGGCTACAGTGAAGCTTCCATAAGCGAAAACAACCTTGTCGCCATCTTCTTGCAGTTGAATCTGAAAACTTATATCATCAGTGGCTGCTGCAGTAGGATATCTGCGGAAATTTTTCCACTGAACGGTAAAAATTCTATTGGGTGTGGTGCCGGACATCAGGTAAGAAATTTCTCCAGCATCGGTGGGGATGATGTCTCTTGCCAGGGCTGCTACCACGTTATTTGTGCCGCTTGCTGAGCTAATAGGAAGGTTATTGGTAGCTACTTCGCTACCCATAGCCAAAAAACCATTTTCAGCTACACTAATAGTATCATAAGAAACTCCGTCGTAAACGAAATCGAAGCCAATGGGAATGGCGTTGAATACGGAGTTGTTAACGTAGGGATCCGGCATTGCCAATACTGTGCCACCGGTTATCTCGGTGTAGGTACCGGTATTGCTGGTGAATGAATAATCCACCACAGCGGCCCAGCTACTTACGGCAAGAACCGCAAAAATCAGCATCAGGAACACTCTGGAAAGCTTGTTCTGCATTTTGTCTCCTTCTTTATAGATTACTAAATATCTATACTTTGGCGTTTTTGATATCATACCAATTTTTCGATATCCCAAGTTTTGCAAGTGATTCACTTTGTGTCAAGTAAAAATTCATCTCTCGAGATCGTAATTCGTAAATTCGTTGATGTTTATTTCTTTCCCACTTGTTTGGATGTATTTCATGCTTACACGATCTCCGGCTTTGCTGAGCGGCAAGTAGCTGCTGAGATTGCTGGTGGCTACAAAGATGAGTCCCGGATTATCTTCCAAAGAAAAATAATAGTAGCTGCGACCGTCCTTCACGTCGGTGGAAATTCGATTGATAATGCCATCTTTTTGCGCTTGACTGACGTTAGTGAGATTTACGCTCTCGCTTCTGGAAGTTGCCAGGTTCATCTGATAGTTTTCTCTGGCAGCTTTAACGGTTTCTCCTACTCCTACCAGGGAAAAATCGCTCACTGATACAAAGCAGTACATCTTCACCAATCCGGCTGCATCCTTTAATGTCATGAAATATGTGGGGACAGATTCCATATTCACCAAAATGGGGAACGTGGCATAATATTTGAATTGTTGCACTTTTCCTTGAGCTGAGCGCATAGCGGCATATTCAGTGGCACCGGAGATCAGATAGAGCGAAGTTTCTTTGTTTCTGGTATTGCTGAGGACAAAGCCTACCGTGCCTTCATCCGCACCCACGCTGGACATACCGGTATAAAAATAGCTCTTACCATCGTCCATGTAGATTACATTGAAGCCGCTGGTAGTATTCAGCATATCGCGTTTGCCAAACAGAGTGTTCCAAAAGCCTCTCACATACTTTCCCCACCAATTTAACTGTGGTATTACGAAATAAGAGGGTTGAACCCTGTCTACCCATTCCGGAATCAGGCGGTCGTCAAAGCCTGTGTCGGTTCTGATGAGCGGATAGTATTTCACTTCTCCGGTCCCGGCATGCACAGTAGCCAGTCCCAAAGCTTCGTTGCCTCTTACGCCGATCTTCTTGTTATATATAGTTATAGTCCAATAGGGCTCGCCATTGTCATCGATCTCGAAAGTATCGCCAGCCATAGCAACTCCGGTTATTCCAGAAAGATAGAGGTGACGCTTGAGGTCCTGATTAAAGTAGGAATTGCTTTGGTAGCGCAAGTTCAAAGCTTTACCGTTTACTTCCCGGATAAATTTGATATCCTGGGAATTGGTAGCTGATACCATGATGTAACCGGGGGTTCCATTATCGATATTTGCCAGCCATTTAAAGAATCCACTGTGGAGCAAAGGAACCACCCAATAGAGCTTGCCATCCACCATCTGAATTGTGGGTGTGCCCAGGTTTACTCTGCTACCCAGGGCAAAATCTTCCCCCAGTTTCTTCTCTGCCAGAGATGCGGCAAAAGCTTCGTCAATAATGGGTACATTTGCCATGTTGATCGGCGAAACGGCCTCGGAAAACTTGCTTTCTTCCACTGTGTTGATCAGATTGCGGTATTTAGTGGAATTGAACAAGGGACTGGAAAACAGCGGTAGGATAAGTAGTAATGCCCCCAGCAGGAAATACAATATTCCCAAAGGTTTTCTGAGCTTACTAATACCCCAAAGCGGCAATAATACAAACAGCAGAGCCGGAATCCACTGGAGGAAACGCAGATTTAGAACCGGGAGATGAAAATAAAACAAATATAAGCCCAAAACCAGGCTTGCCAGGATTGCCCAGATAGGCTTTAAACGAAATTGATCTAATTTAAAACTGAGTTGAACTTCTTTATGTGAGTTACTTTGATTCATGTGTTCTCCTTTTTCGATGAAACCGTACTAAAGTTTGCCATGCTGCTGTATCTGTCAAACAAATTTATTTCTCTCCCTTCTCTAAGCCATTAGATCAGCCCGGCATTACCGATATTTTAAGCTTGAGTATTGCTATGGCACAGCTTGATCCTACGACGAAACCTCGTTAATATTGCGCCGGGGAAGAAAGGATGGATTGGTGAAAGGGGGATATTGTGCCATAAAATAGTCATTGAGCTTGAAAACAATGAAAAAATGGAAATAAAAAGATTGACAAAATTTCCGCGTCCGTGTCCCTAATACCAGATTAAATAAAGGATGCAAAATGGCTCGGCTTTTTAGCAAAGACTACCACGATAAATCGAACAGTTGGTACTTCAATCACGCAGTAATCCTTCTGGAAGACGGGGATCTCTGGTATTGGCACATAGAGGATGAATCCGACAATGTGCTGATGAGGTTTTTCCCTACAAAGAATAAGAAGCAATATTTTAGTGCTTGGGTAGAAGTGTTGTACGACCCCAGGCAAACGCGCATCCTTAGCCACAAATGTGCTGAATGTGGCGCTGATGAGAGCTGTCGCCACTACCTGTCCATCCTGCGCTACTCCTATAACTATCTCTCGGACGATGTTTTAAAGGAAGATCTGGTTCAAACTTGTGATTCTAACGATCTTTTGGGGGATCTGAGGCTTATTGAAGCTTTAGGAGAGTTTAAGCTCCTGTTTGAGGGCATCTATAAGCCGGAAGCTGAAAAGATCAGGATATATCTGGAAGGGCTGGAGGATATTGATTTTCCGGCTTTAATGAAAACGCTACGCAATTCAGAGGTC
>CAZJJH010000175.1:0-4254 GCA_964546265.1 uncultured Candidatus Cloacimonadota bacterium | reverse complement strand
GCCCAAAAGGGACACCAGAAACTGCTTCAGATAGCTGCGGGAATATCCCGTTTTGTCGCTTTGTAAATAGTGTGTAGCGCCCCCGGTAAAACCGCGGGGGATGATGCTAACCTTGTGTACCGGCTCCACCAAATCCTGAAAGATGCTGGTAAGCACATGGCCTATTTCATGATACGCCGTTAACCGTTTGTCATCTTCAGGGATCACCCTGCTCTTCTTTTCTTTACCCAAAGTAAGCTTATCTTTGGCCTCTTCAAAATCCTGCATTTGTATGTTGCTCTTATTTTTGCTGGCAGCGATCAGGGCAGCTTCGTTTACTAAATTTGCCAGATCTGCTCCACTGAAGCCGGGCGTTCCGCGGGCGATCAGTTCCAGATGAACATCTTCAGATAGCGGAACCTTGGCAGCATGAACCTTCAATATCTCGGTTCTGCCTTTGATATCGGGAAGATCCACCGTTACCTGACGGTCAAATCTGCCCGGACGCAACAACGCGGGATCCAAAATATCGGGCCGGTTTGTAGCTGCGATAATGATTACCGCTTCATTTGGTTCAAAACCATCCATTTCTACCAGAAGCTGATTCAGAGTTTGCTCCCGTTCGTCATGACCTCCGCCCAGACCCGTGCCACGATGTCTGCCAACGGCATCTATCTCGTCGATAAAGGTGATACAGGGAGAGTTCTTTTTGGCTTGTTCAAAAAGATCGCGAACCCTTGCTGCGCCTACACCCACAAACATCTCCACAAAATCCGAACCGGAGATTGAGAAGAAGGGTACGCCTGCTTCTCCGGAAACCGCTTTTGCCAGAAGGGTTTTACCCGTTCCCGGACGTCCCACCAAAAGCACTCCGCGCGGGATTCTGCCACCCAGGCGTTGAAAGCGATTGGGATCTTTGAGAAACTCCACGATCTCTTGAAGTTCCTCTTTTGCCTCATCCACTCCGGCTACATCCTTGAATGTAACCTTGGATTTACTTGCCTCATGCAGGCGGGCTTTGCTTTTGCCAAAACTGAATGCCTTGGAATTCTGACCAGACATCCGGTTCATAATCAACAGGTAAAAGCCAATCAGGATCACAAATGGTAATAGTGATACTACTATTCCTGTCCACCCCGCCGGTTTGGCAGTAAACACTTTGATGTTTTTCACCAGCAGGCTATCCACTAACCGGGCATCGTCAAAAGGCAGTGAAGTGCTGAATTTCCTTCCGGCGGCATCGGTATAGACCAGATCTCTATCCGTAAATTGCACTTCTTTGATGCTGTCGTTATTAACTCTCAGCATGAAATTACTATAGCTTTCTTTGGTGACAACCTCGCGATTGCTGCCATATGTAAACCACAGGCTGATCGCCAAAAGAATCATTATTACTACAAAGGGAGTCCAGAATTTGGGTTTCTTGCCGGGAGCAATGGGGCGCCCCTGAGCGTCCAGCTTTGGCATTTCCTTCTCATTTTTGCCGCTCAAACGGCGCTTGGCCTGGAACATCCGGATCAAACCAATCACCGAAATGATGATGATGCCATATACAAACCAGCGCAGCATTTCCGAAAATCCGTCCATCACCACCGGGATTTCCGCGATCGGCTTTGCCAGGCTATCTGCCACTTCCTGTGCCGACAGATGAGCCAGGGCAAGAATGCTTGTTAGTGTAAGCCAGAATTTCATGTATAACACTCTTCCTTTAGGATTCCAATAAAGGGCAGATTGCGGTAGCGCTCCGCATAATCCAGACCGTATCCTACCACAAACTCGTTGCCCACCTCAAATCCCACATATTCAAATGTGGTTTCAATCTTATGAGCTTCCGGTTTGTCCAATAGCACACAGGTGCGCAAGCTGGCGGGCTTATGTTTCCAGATGTAGTCCTTTATATATTGCAAGGAAAGTCCACTATCCACAATATCTTCTACGATTATCACGTCCCGATCCAAAAGATCAATATCAATATCTTTGCGGATCTTCACCACTCCGCTGCTGCTGGTTCCGGAGCCATAGCTGGAAATTGCCAGAAAATCTATCTCGATGGGGATCGTTATTGCCCTCACCAGATCACTCATAAAGATGAATCCACCCTTTAGCACACCGATTATTACAGGAACTTTCCCCTCATAATCGTTGTTGATCTGCTGGCCTATCTCTCTGATGCGGTTCTGAATCCGCCTCTCATCAAACAGTACGGCTGATATATCACAATTCATCAAATTCATTATTACCTCTTTTTCTCCGGCTTGCTGCCCGGTTAGCTTTTTTCTGAAGAGATTCCGCTTCGATCATCAGGAAACGCGTGCTACTTTCATCATAGCGCACCCGATCATCGATCCGATAACCACATATCCAAAAAATCTTTTCTTCATCTGCAAAGATTGGTACCAAGTCCCTATCATATTTTGCTACTTTTTCGTCAATGAAAAAGTCTTTCAGCTTCTTCAAATGCCCCATTCCCAAAGGGATAAATCTATCCCCTGTAGCGCGGCCCCGAATGCTGATCTTC
Source organism: uncultured Candidatus Cloacimonadota bacterium (assembly GCA_964546265.1). GTDB lineage: Bacteria > Cloacimonadota > Cloacimonadia > Cloacimonadales > Cloacimonadaceae > UBA5456. The sequence goes on along the minus strand of CAZJJH010000175.1, from coordinate 1,757 downwards.
CCTTTCAGTTTGTCCGCATCCACTATTGCCCTATTTGGAATAAAGTGATTGTGATCCGTGGGTAGTACTTTGAGATATTTGAGGCGAAAGCGATAGTTCATATGCACTGCCCGGTTTCTGTCGTTTTCCAATACCAGCGCCGGAGATGCCTCCCCATATATATCCGCCTCGTTGCTGCTAAAATACAATTCCTGATACCTCTTGATCGCAAACACATTGTGCGGTAAGCTGATGTATTTACTACCCTGAGAGCTGCATAAAGACTTAAGATCCCGCATGTGAATCATATAAAAATCCTGCACTATCCCGCAAGTCTGCCGATAGGCTTCCCGCAATATATAGTATTGCTCTATCCCGGGACTACTCAGTAATTCTGGAATGCTCAGGATCACCCTCCCATTAGCATTGTCAAGATTCAACTTCTTGAATCTGCGCAAAGCTCTTTCCTGAATATACATATCAGCTTGTTGTAAAATATTGGCTTCCTCTGCCAGTTTATCTTGAATCTGGGGATTATATTTTTCTGTCAGATCCGGAAGTAATTCGTGGCGAACCCTGTTTCTGGTATAGCGCAAATCCAGATTGGAGGCATCCTCCCGCCAGGAAATATCCACCTCCCTTAGCAAGCTCTTCAGCTCTACCGGACTAAAACTTAGAAGCGGATGCAAGACATCATTTTGAACCGGCTTGATCCCTGCCATCCCGCTAAGCCCGGATCCCCGAATCAAATTTAGCAATACCGTTTCTGCCAGATCCCATTTGTGATGGGCAAGCAACACCTTTTGAAACCTGTAACTCTTTAAAATCTGCCGGAAAATCTGGAATCTGGCGCTACGAGCCCTGTTTTCCACATCTTTCCCCTCGCCCAGGTCGATACGGCGCACTATGATGGGAATATTTAGTTTCAAGCAAAGCTCTTTGATGTGCTGCTCATCCGCGTCGCTGGCTTCACCCCTCAACTGATGATTGATGTGTACCGCCAGTAAGGAGAGATTATAGCCATAGCGTAAGCGCGAAAACAGATACAGCATCGCTGTAGAATCTGCCCCCGCCGATACCGCCAACAACAGTTTTTCACCCTTAGAGATCATGGCTTCTTTATCTATGTAATCTCTTAAGCGCTTAAGATATTCTTTTTCAAGGCTCATCCCTTCTCCACCGGATTCTTTACATTTTCGCCAATTCTTTTTTACTTGGCTGGAATGTCAACACTTATCTGTTTGGCACAATCCGCGGTTTCTGAGGAGACTATACAAAATCCTTAAGGTCATTACGCGGCTTCCTTTGTATTTATAATGAGTCACTGATATCTGCAAATTGGGTCACCGAAATGCCAAAACAGATACAAATCCAAGACTACATTGCTTCCTTACGAAATCGGATATTTTGTGCATTAAAACTTAAAGGAGCCACACCATGAAAACCATTAGTTCAAAGCAGTTTCATGCCCTGTTCGCACTGCATGCCATTATTGCCCTAATAATTCCATTCCTCTCCGTGGTACTTGGTCCCGATGTTCCCAATTACTGGTGGTATTCAATTTTAATCTTCATCATCGTCATACCCTGGGAGGGATACATTTTTATGGTACCCAATCCCAAAAGTAACCTTAGCAAGGTGTGTCTGAACTCCATGTACTTCCAGATCACTTTGGAATTACTGTCATGGGCTCTGATCACCTATAGTGTTTGGGCAACACAGTTGTTTTACTTCAAATATATGTACTGGTGTACTGTATTTGTGGCATCCTTGACCAC
>CAZJJH010000174.1:0-4282 GCA_964546265.1 uncultured Candidatus Cloacimonadota bacterium | reverse complement strand
ATGTGATAGTTTCAGAAGAGGGTAATATTCAGCTGATTGGTTTTGGTAAGAAGAGGGAAGCATGGAAACACTCCGAAGGGAATTTTAAATATACCCTGCCGATTCTGTATTGCGCTCCGGAGCTCTTCAATACGGGAAAAGCGCATCTAAATTCGGATCTCTATTCCTGGGCTGTGATAATGTATCAGATTCTTACCGGCCAAATGCCTTGGAAATTGGATAGTTTTTCCTCGCCAGAAGAGCAGAAGCACCAGAGTTTCAGCCGGGGAATAAGCATGCCGGATGAGCAAGTAATGCCGCTTTGGCTATACAGCATCTTGCTTAGCTGCCTTAAGCTGGACCCCGCAGAACGCCCCGCAAGCCCCGCCGAACTATTGGAGATTCTGAAACAGGAGGCTCCAGATTTTGCCTGGGATATGGCTGTTGCTGAACCCGAAGAAGCGCTTGATAACACATTTCCAGCTGAGATCACTCCGCAGGAAGCTGAATCAGAAAGCGATTTTTCAGCCGAAGAGAGCACCCTGGCTCTAGAACCAATTCCTCCGGAAACTGAGGCACTTAGGCAGGCTGAACCAGATTTCACCTGGGATCAAGAGATAGTAATCTCAGATATCCACCACGAACCGGACGCTGAATTTTTGGCTGGAATATTGGAACGGGTATCTGGCGAATTAAATCGCAAGGCAGATCCGCGCATCGATGAAAAGCTCTTGCTGGAACATCATCCGGATGCTGCGTTGATCCAGAGTATCCTCAAGAATGCCGAAGAACAGGCTAGATTGCAAGCGCTTTCCACTGTCTTTAAGAAAGAATCTGTAGCTTTGGAAGAAGAATCCCTGCAAACGCAAAAGGAGATTGAGCCGGATCCGGACGCCCAGGCAGATGCGCCGCAAGAAGTTAGCTTTGAAGAAACAGCTCACGAACCCGAAACTCCTGCTGTTACTAAGCAGGAAGATCTGGAAGCTCCGGCAAATCCGGAAGAAACTTACCAGGCAACCGAAACCGCGGAGCCGGATGAGCAGAAAGTGCAGCACACACGCGTGCAGTCAAAACTAAGCGAGACAGTTTATGAAGTTCCCGAGGAAGAAGAACATAGGGATCTGGGTACCATGAAAAGGATATTCCAAATCCTGATGATCTTGAGTCTGTTGATAGCGGGATACATCGCCGTGGAGCAGTTTATCTTGAAGAAAAGTCCTCAACTCATTGAAGAAGAGCCGGAGATAGATATCGAGATATTCAGTGAAGCGGTGTTAGAAGAAAACTTGCCCCTCGAAATGATTTTGGTGCCTGCGGATACGCTGGTAATGGGCAGCATTGCCCCGGAAGCCAAAGAGGATGAGTTTCCTTTGCTCACGATTCCTCTGCGCACATTTATGATCAGCCCCACAGAGATCAGCCAAAAGGAATGGAGAATGGTGTTTGAGGATAATCCATCACTGTTCCGGGGAGACGATCTACCGGTGGAAAATGTGTCTTTTTATGATGTGATCGAATATTGTAATCTTAAAAGCAAGAAGGATGGTCTAAACCCAGCTTACGATTATTATGGCACCGAGATTGTTTGCGATTTTGACGCTAATGGCTATCGCCTTCCCACGGAAGCGGAATGGGAATTGGCAGCAAAATCCGGAGTGGGGAAGAGTTTTATAAGATACAGTGGCTCGGATGATCCCGATGAGGTGGCATGGTATTCTGAGAACTCCAGTAAACGAACCCATCCCGTGGGCATCAAAAAGCCGAATGAGCTGGGAATTTTCGATATGAGCGGTAATGTGTATGAATGGGTGTGGAACTGGTACAATCCCTACAGCTACCGGGTGCCCAATCTTTATACCGGGCCAGAGAGCGGTACCGACAAGGTAATCCGGGGAGGTTCCTGGTATCATAATGAGCTGCTTCTGCGCAATACGGCTCGCAACTTTGTAAAACCTTTCGTAAAAAACGGCTATATCGGCTTTAGATTGGTTCGCAGCCGCTAATCAGCGGGAATATTTAACAAGAAGAAACCGGGGAAACGATCGCTTCCCCGGTTTTTTATCATTCATCAATAGAGGATCACTCTTTTGGTATTCAGGTGTTCTTTAGTTTTGAATCTTATGAGATATACTCCTGCAGGCAGCTTCGAGCCATCCCTGGCTCTGCCATCCCAGCTTAGTTTAAAGGCGTCCCTGGCTTCTCCGGGAGAGCTGAAAACACACTCTCCTCTGAGATTGTAAATCTTGAAACGATAATCCCGAATTCCTTCTTTGATGGCCAATTCTACCGTGAGTTTGTCCTTGAATGGATTGGGATAAACTGAGCTTATTCCGGTAACAAGCGGCGCTTGATTTCCATTCGCGGAGGAATTTGGGAATTGATAGTTCTCACAGGCAATGGCGCTGGGTATCCAACCAGTCAGAAAAGCTTTGGCTTTTACCACGGCATCATTATCCAGGGAAAAAGATCCGGAATAGAGAATGGAAGCTTGTGTCGGCTCGGTTCCATCCAGAGTATAATATATCTGGCTTTGAGGGTTGCCGCAGCTTATCTCGATCTCTATCTCATCCTCATATTCTCCACCGGGGGGGCTGATCACGGGAGTTTCCACAGTTCCGGTAATATCGTAGAACCCCGATACCATCGGGCTGGGTGTCCAATCGTCTTTATATGCCCTTGCTTTAATAAGCGTAGATTCGCTGATGTAAATTGGTTCAGAATAGAGATTGCTCTGATCGCTTGGGTCCATTCCGTTTGTTGTAAAACGAATCAGAGCTCCGGGAGTGGGGCAGGATATCGTAACTATTGGTAAAGTAGGATAAAAGCCGGGACTCGGCGAAAATATCGGCGCAGCCACTGTTCCAGTGATGGTATAAACCTGAATGACTGTTGCACTGGGCTGCCAATCCGGAAAATAAGCTTTGGCTTTTAAGATCGTGTCTTCCTGGATTTCTATTGCCTGAGAATATATTGGGCTGCCTTGATTAGGCTCGGAGTAATCTGTTGTATAACGGATTTCAGCGCCGGGAGTGAGGCAGGAAAGCTCTACACTCTGCGCTTCAGTATATATTCCTCCGGGCAGGGAAAACTCAGGATCTGCCACACTGCCTGTAACCACATAGGTAGCACTGCTGAATGGGCTTGGTATCCAGGTATCCATAAATGCCCGTGCCCGGATGGTCGTAGTAGTATGCAGGGGAATAGCGATAGGTTCCTGAACATAGATGGCGGAATCAATATCGGGATAGCTGCCATCTGTAGTATAGCGGATTGTCGCTCCCGGGGTCTGACAGAGCAAAGAGATTAATTGTGGGTTGGTGTATGTGCCTTCCGGAGTACTGAACTGCGGGGATGAGGCTCGCTGAATCACAGAGCCAGTAGCTACCAGGTGCATCTCAGCCGGGTAAGAGCCTATCACTCCCTCCACTTCGCTGGAAATGGAATTGGGATCATTAAAAATCTGCTGCGCGCTGTAATCCCATACCTTGAATATGATTTCTTCTGCATTGGTATTGGTGAATACGTTCAGTAAGCAGCCTGGAATCCCGTTGTGCAGCATTATTTCTGTCTTGCCGCGCAATTGTTCGACTCCATCAACGACTGCAAAAGCGGCGAGGATATCATCAGTAGTGGCGGGGTTGCTGTCGATGTAAACCTCAGCTGTTACAACCATACTTCCGGTAAGCACGGTGGGTTCCGCCCAGGGATCTTCCAGGGTAGTACTGGGGGTACTATCGATCATAAAGAGGCTATCAGGATAGGAACCTACTATGCCATTTTGCTGGGAATCAATAGTCTGCGTGCTCAAGCAAAGGCTGGATTCGCTCTCATCCCAAACCCTGAAGATAATCTCTTCGTTATCAGTTTCGGTATATATCTGCATCAGGCATCCTGATATGCCATCAACTTGCATTACAGGGCTTTTCCCGCGCAGCTCTAAGATTGCACCCGTCTGAACAAAAGCTGCTAATACATCTCCCGGAGAAGCGGGGGAGGAATCTATATTCACCTGAGCCATCAGCGTCATAGAACCGGATAACACACTTGGTTCACCCCAAGGATCCGAGGCATATAGAGAACTGATGAGCAGCATGATTAGCAGTGCTAGAATAAACTTGCTTTTCATAATCTGTACCTGTTATTTTACCAGCATCAGTTTGATGCTTTGCTGTCTATTGGCATCCTTCAATCTGCAGAAATACAAGCCTGAAGGCATTTGATTACCTCTATCATCCATACCGTCCCACCACAAGTCAAAGTTGCCGGAATCTTGCTTGCCTTGGATCAGAGTGCGGATCTTTTG
>CAZJJH010000173.1:0-4283 GCA_964546265.1 uncultured Candidatus Cloacimonadota bacterium | reverse complement strand
AGGTTCCAGCCGGAACTTAGCGAGATCTCTTGATAATTCTGCGGGATTCCCTGGCTATGGATGCTGAAATCGTCCACATAGAATACAAACGCGTCCCAGGATACACAACGAATACCGATGTACACTTCCTGATTCGCATACCCTGAAAGATCGTAGCAATACTCGGTCCAGTTTGTGGGCACTTCTATGTAATCAGCTCCGTCCAGATATGTAAATAGCTGCGGGATCGGTTGTGACGCTGTACATATTCCTACTCTGAAACGCTCCAAACCGTATGCATCGGTCTGGCTTTTGGCATAGAATTTCAGCATACTACCTTCAGCCAGAGCGATTCTGGGGCTGATCAACCAGTCACTATTAGGGGGATTCATTGCCGCAAAGCTTGCCGCCATTTTTTCACCAGAATAGGGACTTAGATCCACAAGTGGGGGAGTGGTGGCGCTGGGATTGAATGTCATGAATGCCATTTCTTCGCCACTATTGGGATAGTTATTGTTATCAAAAGCATATGTAGCAGATGCGTCAATATCAATCAGAGTCCAGGGAGGCATTGAAAGGCTAAAATCTGGGTAGCTTTCAAAACTATCGGTAAAAATTGAGGGTGGTAGTTCAAAATTCACAATTGCGGACACCAGAGCGGGGGCTGATTCGCCTGTGCTATACTGGGCGCTTACTCCATATTGATAGGTCCCATTTTCCAGATTCTGATCCAGATACTCTGTAAGTTCCGGGTCATTTATAGTGGCGATCAGGCTGCCGTCTCGATATATCTTATAGCCCATAAGGGCTCTCTGCCTGTGTTTAGCGCCGGATCTGTGCAAGCTCAAGCTGGCTGTGGGGCTTGCGTGGGATATCTGCGGAAGTGGCTTTAGCACTACATTTTTCAATCTCGCCCCATCAGCTACGAAGCCTTGAATAAGCCAATTATAGCTTAATGTGGGGGCAAGTTCCACCAATGTAGTCCATCCTCCAAAATTGATAAAATTACCTTTGCCCTGAACATGCGGTCCATCATCACATCCGGCTGGATAGCCTCCCTGAGTGTTTACTTCATAACCAATCCAAAGCCGGTCTCCGGGAATGGGTATCGGAGAACTAAGCACATGCAGATTCCATTCTTCGGTAAGCACATTTTGCGCTACAGAAGAGTAGATCAGGTCTCCTGGAGCATCTGGGCTTCCACCACTCCAAATCTTGATCGTGTAGATGCAATCCTGCCAAAAGGGCGCAAACTTCACTCGAGTGAGGGCATCGCCTTGATATTGCGTAAGATCCGCAGAATCAAACATGATTGCCACATCAAATACTGCCGGACCGCCGGTGCCGATGCTATTTTCAACATCTTCGGTATTGCACCAGCTAATCCATTCTCCGGTTTGCTGGCCCTGGGGATTTGTCCAGCTAAGGCTCACGTCGTTCTCTTCTACTGTCGCCGCCAGGTTTTCCGGAGCAAAGTGGCTTTGGATGTTTATCTGAATCGGTCCCACCGGGGATGATTCACCTTCGGAATGCATCGCGGTAAGCGTGTAAGAATATATTCCATCAGGCAGAGAACTATCTATAAACGTATATTGACCTACTCCCGGACTTGCGATATGCACACCATCCCGATATACTCTATAACCCAGAAGTTCTCTGCTATTGCGGGGTTCGGCATGAGAAAAAGTACCCTTTGCCAGGCGACTTTTGCTACCATTCACTGCAATTTGAGGTGCTTCATGGCTTAATCCTATAGCGTTGTCGGCAATTTCTACATCTTCCACAAAGAAGATAAATGCATCGAAGGAAACACAGCGGATGGCAACTCTAATCTCTTCTCCACTATAGGCGCTAAGGTCGTAAATATACTCTGTCCATGCAAGTGGAGCATTCAAATAGTTAGCTCCGCTGATGATGGTAAAATCGTCCGGATCGGTAGAACCGTCTGACACTGCTACCTGGAAACGTTCATATCCATATTGATTAGTATAGGATTTTGCCCAGAATGATAGGGTATGATGATATCCCACTTGTACAAGAGGTGATATCATCCAGTCGTCATTTTGCGTCATCGGCGAGGAGAAAGAGGCAGCCATTTTTGTGCCGCTGTGGCAGGTTGCATCCGTTAATGGAGGCGTTGTTGCGCTTGGGTTAAACGCCATATAGGACATCGCTATACCGGAGTTTGGCCAGGATACATTATACATGGTATAGGTAGGATACCCATCCAGATCTACAAGAGTCCAGGGATCCATAGTGCAAGAAAAATTTGCATAGCTTTCAAAATCATCCTCAAATGCGGGTACCGGTTCATCTCCCGGAGCTCTCCAACTCAAAACAGCATCATTCCCCTGCGCATGCCCCTGAAAACTGTTGGGAGCCGGTAAATCTTCCATCTCGCTCAAGGTAAAATTGAGGTTTACAATCTGGTTATTCACCAAAGTAGCGGTTTGAGTTTGGGGAAAGTAGCCGGCTTTGGCTGCTGTGATCTGATATGTATCGCCCGGAATTCCGGAAATACTGTAAAATCCTTGGGTATTTGTGGTAGCTGTGTAACCGATTCCAGAGATCGTTACAGTGGCTTCAAATATGCCGTTTCCGCTTGTGGAGTTTACTGTTCCCGATACAATCGCTGAATTTAAGGGATATATTCCCAGAATTGCACCATGATTTTGGTTGTAGGAATGGTTACCGGGATTCAGATTGGCAAGGCTGAAATAGCCATCATATGAGCCGCTCCAACCCCAATTGAAATGAAAAAAGTTGCTGTCAGTATAACCATCGAGTACGAACGCGTGGCCACCGTTATCATTTTGTCCACGATATACAATCGGGCGACCCAGGGAAAGATCCGTGCGCAGTTTATTTGCCCAAACATTTGCACTATAGCTTTCAGCGTTATGGAATGCAGCAGTTGAACTATAGCGGAAATAATTTACCAATGCATCCCGGACATCTTCGGTGTATGCTCCGCTACCATCGGTTCCATACTGCATATCTACAGAAACTCCACAATGGTACATCAGTGTAGCGACTTCGCTGCTCAGGCTATTTACATTATTGGGCATGGCTGCCCAATTGTAGTTTGTTGCTCCAAAGTTTGCACTTTGAGTGCCGTATCCGGCAGCGTAATAGCTATGAGAGCCAAGTCCTGTAGAAGGGTAATTCCACTTTTTCATAACTTGCGCCATCGCAGTGGCAACACATCCGGCATAGGTTCTGCCACCGGGACCCCCAGGATCCTCGGGGCAGGCATAGTTATAGGGATAACCCTGATTCCAGGTGGTACTGATCAAAGGAGCAACATCACGGTAGGATGCGAGGCTGCTAAAATCATTATTACGAAAAAGCTCCCATTGAATATCCTCACGCCACTGCGGATGCTCTCGAATTTGCTGCATTGACGTAGAAAAAGAATTCAGATACCATTTTACATGATCCGGCATCTGCTGGAGGGGGAACTTGTTTTCCAGAGAGTATCCAAGGATCGGTTTGGAGCGATCATCAGCCGCGATCAGGATAAAGCCGCTTGGCGCATAAGAAAGGATATAAAAATCCGGCTGGCTGGCATCCTCAGTAGCTTTGTACTGCTCTACACTCTGGCAGATGGATGCCTGATTGCGCAGATGCGAAAATGCTAAAGTACCTAAGCTAAGGGCTTCTTGTTCGGAGATAGTAGCAGCATGACCTGCTACGAATAAAATCGAGAGAAATGCTAATAGTAAACCGCGTTTCATGGCTCCTCCTGATTTAGCGATTTATGCACTGCTTTTGCTGTTGAGCCTGGTTCAAAACGATTTGGACACCAGCCCGCAATCCGGAGCTCATATCAGAAGATCATATAAGTCCAGATCACGGATATGTTTTAGAACAACGTAAGAAGTTTCTACCACGCAACTGTTACATGTCAAGTGCCAGTATTTACGGAGTAAAATCAATGTCAAGCAAAATCTTTCATTTCTTTGCTTCAAATATAACTATTGCAAATACGAGAGATAGCAGAATTGGTAATATTCTGGTAAATGGTTGTTGATAAAGGATATCAGTTTGGATGCCATACTTTGACTTGTGGAAATTATTCGACTTCCATTTCTCATTACAGGAAAATCCACTCTTGGTTTAGGGCGATTGCAGCCCTGATGCTTCAACGCAAGATGCACGGGGATTCATCGCTGGATGCTCCTTTGGTCGTAGCATTATCCAAGGGCGAACTTTCGCTAATGACGAGGCTAAGTATTAGGGGAACAACGAGTATGAGGGATTTAGGGTGTGGCGAAAAGAGATCAGGAAGGGATCATCATCAG
>CAZJJH010000172.1:0-4284 GCA_964546265.1 uncultured Candidatus Cloacimonadota bacterium | reverse complement strand
TGCCAGATTTGCTTTGGTAGGGTCTTTGATCCCGGCGATCAACTCAAAAGCCAGTATATACAAAGCATCACCCGCCAGTATCGCTACGGCGTTTCCATATTCCTGATGAATTGCCGGCAATGCCCGGCGCTCTTTTTTATTCATAATACTGGGAAGATCATCATGCACCAGCGCAGCATTATGAATCAGTTCAACTGCACAGGCTGCTTTCACCACATCCGGCAGCTGCTTATTGTTTTTTTTCATTCCGGTAAGCATTTCATAGATGGATATCAGCAGCAGGGGACGCCACCGTTTTCCACCAGGCACTACAGCCTTGTTTATTGCTTCTTTTAGCTGTAAGGCATAGCGCTTATCCGTCTCTAATGCCTCGCTCAAGCAATCCTCTATCATCTGCATACGCGTTTCAAAATACTTCTGTAACAGCAAATCGTCTCCCTTGTCTTAGTGCAAAGATTACATTTTTCACCTGACGCTACCGATTGTATCTATAACCGAAGTTTTGTCAAGTGGATTTTTGCCCCTAAGTTTTCGCTTGCCAGATTGGGCTCCTTAAAAAGAATGGCGAAAAAATACATGGGAGTTTATAATGACAAAGAAAGATAATATGCCAAACCCTGAAGAACACGTACATGAGTGCGATGGTGAAGACTGCGATCACGATCACGAATCCAACGTAATAACTTTGGATATGGAAGATGGAAGCCAAAAGGATTTCATGGTGTTGGATATGCTCCAGCATGAAGGAATGAATTATGTGGCTCTTTCCGAAGTGGGTCAGATGGAATATGACATCCTTCGCTTTGAAGAAATGGAAGAAAATCTCGAACTTAGCATCATTGAGGATGACGATGAATACGAGCGCATCGCGAAAGTATTTGAAGAGCGTTTTGCTTCGATGATGGAAATGGACGAGATGGAAGAAGAATAAGCTTATTTAATTATAGAGAAAGAATCCGCTTCGCTTGAGGCGGATTATTTTTTAATCCAAGACTGGAACAAATATCCCCAATACTGCCGCGATCAGCAATAAACCTGCCGGTGCCAGATATAGCCAAAGGCTTAGTTTCTTGCCCGGTTTGGCATCCCCCAGATGCATTTTTAGGGCTACATGAAGCATTCCCCAAGAGACTATCAGCAAAAGCAACATCAAGAGGGTAAATTGTAGATACGCACCATTGCGCAGCATTGTGGTGGCAATAAGAAACTTACTGGAAAAGAGCGGGGATGGGGGCATACCGATGATCATTGCCGTACACAGCATCCACAGCCATCCGCTTACTCGGTTTATGCTGCTTAAGGAACCCAGGTTCTCGTAATTTTTGTCTTGAAAGATCAGTAGCGCATTACCAGCAACCAGAAAAAAGGCACCCTTGATCAGAGAATGGCCCAGGATGTGCAGATAACCTGCCTTTGAGGCAATTCCCCCAGTGCCCAGGGCTATCATGATGATGCCCATGTTTTCGATGGATGAATATGCCAGGATTCTCTTAAAATCTTTCGTTTTTAAAATGAACACAGCCGCCGTGAAGATGGAGATAAAGCCCATCAGCAGATACAATTCCGCTGTCATGCTCCCCATCCCGATATCCTGCATCAGCCTATCCATACGCAACACAGGGATCAAAGCGATGTTTAAAAGCGCTCCCGACAGCAGGGCTGAAACCGGTGCCGGAGCCTCGGAATGGGCATCCGGAAGCCAGAAATGCAACGGAGCCAGCCCAACTTTGGTACCAAACCCCACCAATATAAACACAAAAGATATCTTTAGCCAAAAGGGAGATATTCCGGCAAGATCGATTTGCGCAATGTGTAAAGTGGGGTTATGAGGCTGGGCGATAATCAAGAGCAAAATTCCGGCGAAGGCAATAGCTATACCCACGCTACAGATGAACAGATATTTCCAGGCAGCTTCCAGAGAACTTTTACTGTCAGAATAGTTTACTAACAAGGCAGAGGCAATAGTCGTGGCTTCTACAAATATCCAGATCAGACCCAGATCAGATACCATAGTAGCTCCATCCATTGCCATGATGAAGATCATAAGAAAGATACTGTGGATCCGATACTTTTTGCCCGTATCATTTGGGTGGAAGCCCAAACGGTAAACTGATATTGCAGAGTACAATACAGAAACAATAAGGAAGACGAAAAGCCCCAGATCATCCATTGCGCCCAGACTTTTGCGGTTTACATAGCTGTGGATGCCCACCCCGCCATGCAGAAGCGCGTGCAACAATACTAGAAGATCGGTCTTTCGGCGGGAACTGATACTCAGAATCAAAGCAATCGCCAAAAGCGGATAGGCAAAGAGTATTATTGCAGACATCAATTTTCCTTTAGCAACTGAGGGCTTTGTGCATCGTCGAAAGTAGAGCGGATTCGTTTGATAAACAGCACTGCTATCAATACAGACAGCATGATATCCAGAGATACTCCCAGGCTGACTACATAGGGCAAATGTGACCCGGCAGAAAGTGAGAGCAGGAAAATTCCGTTTTCCATGATCAGATATCCCATCAGATGAGTAATGAGCTTTTTATTGGCAATGATGATAAACATGCCCTTCAGGATAGTGGCAAAAGCAATGCCAAATTCCAGTGGAAACACTTTTATTGCCCATATCGGCGCAGATGCCGAAAGGGCAAAACTAAGGATAAAGATCAAGCTCATCAATGCCAGAGAGAAGAAGTTCGAAACTCTGGCCTCTACTTCCCGGCGGATCCTGTTGTGTTTAATGGTATCGTCTATAAACCATGGAATCAGGATGGCTTTGAAGATGATAGTTTCCAAGGCGATGACGCTGAAGCCCAGCCAATTGAATTCATTTGTTTTCAGCAGGGTAATGCCAAACAAGATTAAGCCCTGCAGAACCAATATTTTTATCACAGTACCCAGCATATTGGTGATGGATACCCATAGCAGGCTCAAACCAAACAACACAATCAATATTTGTAGCACTACCAGGCTCCCAAGTTTTTTGCAATCAGTACGGCAAGAGTTAAAAGCGCAATACTAAGCGGAACTAAAACCAGCTCCAGATTACGATTCATCCGAAAACGTGCGACCAAGGATTCCAGGATCCCGATCGAAACAAAGACGGCAAGCATTGCACCCAGATACCACCAGATGGCGGTTTGAGCAGGCAGCAACAGGTGTACGATCAAAGATGAATAGATGAAGGTTTTTAAGGCTGATGTGTAATGGATCAAAGCGAGATTGAAGCCGCTAAAATCCAGCACCATTACTTCATGGATCATGGTTAGTTCCAGATGTGTGGCGGGATCGTCAAAGGGAACCCGACAACTCTCAACCAGCATCATGATGTACAGTGCCGCTGCGAGAAACAGACTTGCAAATACATCCCAAATTCGCAGATATGCCGCGCTCTGGCGGGCAAAAAGCTCGCTTAAGCTACCAGCACCAACGCTGAAAGTAATAGCTGCCAGGATCAGGAAAAATGCTGGCTCCAAAAAAGCGGTAAAGCTAAGTTCCCTGCTGGTGCCCATCCCCTGAAAACTGCTACCGCTATCCATAGCCGCCAACGCCATAATTCCCTTTGCCAGTGCCAAAAGAAAAATCAGCAATACGAAATCGCCTTCAAAACTTATAAAAGCTTTTACACTTATAAATGGGACAAACAAGGATGCGGTGAGGGTAGCAGCGAAGGCCAAAGGCGGCGCAATCCGGCTGATAATGGTGGCATGCTCGCTCATCACTTCAGATTTTCTTAACAACTTCAGAAAATCCCGCTGGTTCCGAAACAGAGATTTGCCTTTACGGCCTACCATTATTGCTTTTACTTTGTGGATGATCCCCAAAAAAAGTAGCGGAAAGGCCAGGCAAAAGACCAGATTTATCATTGCAGCACCACCCAAACAATCAGGCTTACCAGAAATACCATCATCCACGTAATATAACTATTTGTCCTTCCGTTGTGAATTCCGGAGAAAAGCGCTAAAAAGCGTGAAATCAATCTGCTTGACGGTACTACCAGCTTTTCCCAGAGGGCATCAACGCTCTGTTCAGAGTATTCCACTTTCTGTGCAAAATCCGAATCAGCGTTTTCATGGCGGACGCGAATACACATGAAAGGCTTAAGAAAATATGAAAGCGGTTGGATATAGGTGATGGAGCTCGATTGCATCCGGGAATTCACCAGAGGGAAAGCGCATGCCCAGGTAGCTCCCGATTTTTCTTTTACTAAAAGCTTTCGCAGCAGAAAGACAAACAAAAAAATCCCTATGAGCAGGGCATAGACCAGAGAGATTTTGGAACTAAGCG
>CAZJJH010000171.1:0-4296 GCA_964546265.1 uncultured Candidatus Cloacimonadota bacterium | reverse complement strand
CCATGCCCTGTCGCCGATAACGGTTATCCGGATATCGCAGGGGTTATCTTTGCAAAATTCTTGAAAGTACGCATAGTTCTTTTGCAACAACCAGTATTCAGGCAGAGGAGGATATTCATTTTTACAGATATATGCCAGGCTATGCAGCGCACGTTTCAAGATACCTTTGTAGTACGATGGTTTCAGCAGATTGCGTTGGAAGCTAAACTCATGGGAGCTGTAGGGAAAATAGACGTGTTTGAAAGTTTTATCGATCTGCTGCTTCGCCTCGAAAAAGTTCTGAACCAGAATTACGTTTGCTGAAGCCGCTCCCACCGAAAGTTTGAACACCATCGGGTAAGTAGCGCTTTGGGCGAAGTTTATGGCTTGGTCGTAATCCCAAAACACCCAAGATTTTATTCTAGGCAGTTCCAGAGCTTCCAGCAAATAGTGTTGGGAGAGCTTTTCATCGTAATGCCATCGGCTGTTGTGATCTGGAAAAACCTCCAGTCCCAGATGTGTTTCAATAGCGTCCAGAATCTTGGGGGCAGATTGTTTGTCATCCGGGATATGGTACCAATGCCACATTACCGCGTCGTATCCCTTCAGCGCCTGCATTACATCGCTACGCTTAAGATCAATCTTGAGCACCTCGATACCGAGTTCTTGCAGATATTCTGCCCATCTGGGGGAATAGCTGTATTCGTCTAAGGAATCGTTCCAGTGGATTGCAATTTTCACCTTGATATCCTTTTCTAAAGATTTCCTATTGGAATTTAACGAGCTTAACTGCTTTTAAGCCCTTGGCCTTCAGAAAGTAAATCCCGCTGGGATATGAGCTCATATCCAGGCCGGTAATCTGTTTTCCGGCGGGAATCGACAACCGGTCAAGATGTTGCCCTTTGCTATTGTACAAATCCAAAACCATCGGACGCAGAAATTCGCTCTTGATTTCACTTTTATCCGTAGCTGGATTTGGCTGAATCAGAAGCGCAGGCGCCCCACTAAGATTTGCATCCGCATTTGAGATCGGACGCTGAATCAGCTCCTCCAGATAGTCCTCACCATCCGAAAAAATGATGTGCATTTCTTGCCATTGAGAAGGTAAGAAAATATCTTCCAAACCATAGGTAACTCCTTCAGAAAAAACCGGGTTTGCCACAGAATATAGCTCAAGAGGATATTGTTCTCCTGTATCGAGACTGATGAAAGCCAGATGCGGTACATTTGAATCCGGATCGCTGTAGTTTACCGTAAGAGAATTCAGATACAGGTAATCTTCACTGAAAGAATACTCCAGCTCCTGCAAAGCTGGGCTATATAGGTTTTCAGGATTTACCTGCTGTTTTTTGAGCAATAAACCGCTACCCGCGGTGTAATCTGCTTCCTGTATGCCCTGAGTAAGCGTGATCTGAGAAGTGGTAGTTATTGTAGCAAACAGGGGATAATCGGGATTGTACCACTCAGCCACTTCAGCATCCGCAACGATATCGCTGATTGCGCAAGAAAGCAGCAACCACCCGCCCAGCTCGGAATATGCGATATCACCAATGCGGGTGATCCCATCAAGGCTAATGCCGGAGATTTTGTATAATCCCGGGCTTATAGTTATACCCAGATCAACAGTATACATAAGTCCATATACGGCAGGATCTTCAAGAGGATCCACATAGGGGTTTACCAAAACCGGCATATAGGCAAAAAAGGAGTATCCGGAACTGACCGGATAGGTCTGGCTTGCGGTTTTGATGGCGAAGTAAATGCGCGAGGAATCGAAGGAAACTCTGGTTTCCACGATATCCAGGAAATCCTGCGGGATGGCGCTATCACCAGCCTGATCTGTCTCCAGAGGGGTGTAGGCAGACATTGCGGCACCGGAAGGTACATAGATGGGGTTTACAAAAGGAATTTGTCCGCTGCGAAAGCCCACATAACCCGGCTGGGTCACTGTGCCCATCATCCATCCCTGAGCATATGGCTCGAGCGCTGTTTCTACCACTCCACCAACTTGAAACTGATAAAAGCTTGCCTCGCCCGTAGTGGGGCAGATAAAGGCATATGGATCGCTGCTATCGAAAGTAAAAATCTGCTCATAATCCAGGTAGCCAAACAAAAATGCCGCTGGGATCAGAAAGAGAACAATAACAATTATGGCGCGCATAAGACCTCCTAAAAGGTGCTGCTAAGAATTAGAGACCAGGTTTGATTGCGGAGTTCAACCGGTTCAAACATAGCATAGGTGGGCAAACTTATGTAGTCCCAGCCCAAAGTAAAACGATATTCCAAATTCAAAGGGAGCTTGCTTTTGATGCGCAAAGCTCCATCATAAACGAAACTAAAATCAAACATATTTACATCGCTCAATCGGCTTTCTTCCCAGGCGTCATAAGCATCAAATCCACCTGCGGAATTGGGGAGGTATATCTTACCTTTTAGCTCATGATAGCCTTTTAGCTTTATCCCCACAGCCGTGCCCGTTATTGCGCTTAGTTCCCATCCGGGGTGTTGCAATACCTTCAATTTGAACAAAACGGGCAATTCCAGGTAATCCAAAAAGTACTTCACGTCCATCTGTGCCGGTTTTTCCAGTTCCTCTAGCACTGCCCCGTTTTCCAAATAGCGAATGGTGATCTCTTCATATGAACCCTTCATGCTGTACAGGGCCTCAAAGCCCAGGCTGAGAGCTTCTGTAGCGGCAAAATCGATATAAGCACCCCCTACGAAACCGGGACGCAAACCTGTTTCTACCTCGTAGTGTCCCTCATCGCCTTTGGTTCCGTAATGCTGGCTGAGATTCATACCCGCTTTGATCCCGTAGCTGGCACTTGCCTGAGCAGGAAGTAAGCCTGGCATAGTTAAAATGCAGAAAATGCAGAACGCAGTAAGCTTTTTCATCTCAAAGAGGCGCTCAGGCTCTGTTTGCAAGCAGGAAAATCAATAGCTGAAGAGATAGATATGCCTCCAAAGGTCGGAAGCAAGCGGGAATACTGTGAGCATGACGGCTCCAACATCTACATCTCCTTGAGGCTGGAACTTATCTGCATGTGGATTTTATCCGCAAGAGCATGTTTATCTCTGTAAATCGGATCTTGGGGAGAAATCGGATCTAAAATGCGCATTTTTAGAGTTTGCGGATGGATTTGTTTGTCAATCTCATACACCTTCCACGTGTTCTTGATTGCCAGAGGCACTATGGTGGCATCTGCCATCAAGGGCAATTTGAAGCTGCCCAAATGGAAGGCAGCAATATCATTTGAACGACTGCGGGTACCTTCGGGAAAAATCACCATTGGGTGCCCGGCTTTGATTACCGCCGCACTTTTGGTGAAAGATTCAATTGCCTTTCTGGCTGAAGCCCGATCTATAAATACGCAAGGGATCTCATGCATCCACCAGGACAACACCGGAATCTTGAATAGTTCCTGCTTGGCGATGAATCCACTGGGGCGATCCAAAAAGCCCAAAACCAGAGGTATATCGAACATCCCCTGGTGGTTCGCGATAAAGCAGACATTTTCGTCCTTTGGCAAGTTCTCGCTACCGCTAACTTCCACTCGGGAACCGGTGCTCAAGACTGTGGTTCTGCCCCAAAACCGCACACAGTAGTTTACGAGTTTGCGATATCCCTTGTGGGGCAGGATGACTTTTCCCAGCATCAAGAAGATATAACCCACCAGGCAAAGAAACATAAAGAAAATGAACCAGATTTTCCACAAAAAAGATTTCAAGAATCCTCCCTTTAGTAGCTTAGATGAACCCATTCTTCATATACATTTTGCAAACAAGTAACCCACGCTCCCTCACGCAGGGCGCGGCGAATTGTTTTCCAGTACAATCTCCCCCACCCGGGATAATCCACTGGGTCAAAGCTGGTATTATGCCACAGCATAGAAAGGTGAGATTGGTTTTCTCCTGCTACCTTCATGAGTCTGTTCAGGGCAAGTTTGCCGCCGTGGGGTCCCATATTCATGGCCTTGTGGGAATACAGCGATGTATCCATTACAATGAGGGGAATTTCCAACACTCGGAAGGGCCTGTTTTCTGCAATGTTATAGGGATAAAATGGCACCGATATCCCCGCCCGGAAACCGATGTTTTCCCAGTATCCCAGAGTGCTGTCGTATTTGATTCCCGCTGCTTCCAGATTGCTAAAACTCTTTTGGTAATCGAAGTGTAAATAGTGGGTGCGAAAACCGGTGGGTTTGAAACCCAGGGAGCGCAGACGGTCTAACTCCAGATTAAGAACATCCAGATCAAAGGCAGATTCAGGAGAGCCATGCAAAGCCACATCTTCCTGGCCCAGAAGATCGATAATCT
>CAZJJH010000170.1:0-4301 GCA_964546265.1 uncultured Candidatus Cloacimonadota bacterium | reverse complement strand
CATCCCGATATTCTTTAGCTGCCCACCATCCGTATTTCATTTCTGCCTTCGCGGAGATGATCTTTGCTGATATTCCATAGCGGACCTTAATCTGCTCGATTATCTGGGGCGCGTTTTCAGCTTTTCTGCTGATGCCGGTAGCAATCAATTTCTTTTCGGATTCTATCCTGCCATCAATTGCAAGAATGTCATCCAGGCTATCCAGGGCATTTTTGATGCCGGAGGCAGCCAGGCTTCCATTTGTAAAACCCAAAGCCAGGGCTGTAGTACACCAATGACGATGGATTATTTGATTTTTGCTTTTGTTAAAAAGCGAATAATTCAAGTTATTCGAGCCCATGTCTATTACAGTGATGATTCTATCCTGAGCGTGTTTGATACGGATAAAATCGTTAATCAGATCTCCCACCAAGGCTTTGTTCACAGTTTGTCTGGGCTCATTCCGGACTGGGGCTTTTTGGAATATTTCCTTAATCTTGTCCGGCTCATTGGGAAATTCTTCTACCATCAGGGCCCCGGGATAATCCTGAACCCCATTTATCAAGAATTCCTCTTCCGGATAGTTCTTCCGAGGGATGTATATCATGGACTTTCCCAGGCTCATCACTTCCGCAAAGGTGCTGTATCCCGGCTTACAAATTATGAGCTCCGCATCATGCATCAAACTCAAAAAATCTTCATCAGGCTCAACAGTAATCAGGTTTCCCGCCGGATGCATTTTATACGGGCTTACTATTACTCCATCCCAGGCTTTGCAGATGCTTTCGATCGGGATATCGATGTTGCCTTCCCCTCCAAACATCAGCAGCAGAATTTTCGCCTCTGGATCAATGCCCAGTTTGTGATGCATATTGTGATACTTTTTAGCTTCGCGGGCGATGAGCCCACTGCGTGATACATCACGGAATCCCGGCACACTTCTTTTGCTTCCCAGATCTACCAGATAGCTTTTATCCATGCCCCTGTACAATGCCCAGATAATATTTAAAACAGGTTTTAGATCCGGGTCATTCCTAAAGATTTCGTTGTAGATGAAGAACCAGTCAAAATTGCTTATTCCAAAGACAGGAATCGAGGCATAGCGGCAGGCTTCGACCACAAAATATGGAATATCGGCTACCACAAAATCGATCTGATTTTCCCGCAGGAATATTGTCTCTTTGCCCACCAATTCTTCTCTATGGCTGAAAAGATCCAGGATTGCCTTTTTTGTGGCTTCAGGGTCAGTTACCAGATTCTCTTTGTGAACCACACCCCGATCCAGCTTGCATTCCCTGTACTCCCAGGCATTTTCCCGCAGGTTTTTGAACAAAAAGGCTGGGCGGTCTGTGCATACATATACATAAACTCCAAAATCAATGAAACTACTTGCCAGGGCGGATATTCTTGAGGCATGACCGAAGCCATGGTTGGAAGCGTAGAGTGCTACTTTCATATTATTCCTATTGCAAAATCAGTTTGTGATCCGAGGCAGACCGCTTGAATTCAAGCACTAATCTATTTGGGAGACATATTATCGGCATATTGTTGTTAAAACCTTGTTTTACGCAGCGTTTATCCGGACAATCACTATAGGATATCCGGGCTTTCCCCCGCTTTATCTCTACCGTATTATGTTCATCAATAACCAGGGTGATATCCCTGCTTAGATTATAACTTCCATACAGGTGTCCGTCCTTGTATATGAAGAGTACCTTTTGTTCACTATTGCCTTTAGGATATAGCAGAAACGCTACTGCCAAACACAGCAGAATTAGGATAAAATCACTGATGCTAATACTTTGCAAAAAGCTTTTAATCAAAGATGCCATAGATATCGCAAGCGCAAGCAGGACACTTTCCATTATCTATGAATGAAAGCGGTATTGCGCCAAACTCCCGCCGTATCAAGATCCTGGAGCATGAAGGACACTTAGTTTGCATGAAGTCCTCCACAGGTAGATTTCCCCCATACACGTAGTGTAGCTTTTCTTTGGCGATCGTTATAGCCTGGGCAACATCATCAATGCTGGTAGGGGGAGTTGACATCAGATAATCCGGATGGTAAGCAGATATATGGAGCGGAATATTAGCGTCTAGATTGCCGATAAAATCCCGTAGCTTTATGATATCCCCGGAAGCATCGTTCAAGCCGGGAATTAGCAGAAGTGTAATCTCCAGGTGAACTCCGGCATGGTGTGCCATGGTGATGCTCTTTAAAACCGGCTGCAATTTGCCTTCACACTGTTGGATATAAAAATCGTCCCTTGAGCTCTTCAAATCTATGTTCATTGCTTTTACATGAGGCAATAGCTCTGCCAAAGGCTCTTCATTGATAAAACCATTTGAGATCAAGATTATATCAATATCAGGATGTGCTCTGCCAAAATCCAGAATATACTCATACCATGTAAGAGGCTCAGTATAGGTAAAAGCCACTTGCTTCAAAGCTGAATTTTCACATATCAGCCGATACAAATCATCCACACTTACGGGCAAAGTGGTTATCTTACTCTGGGATATGGTGTAATTCTGGCAAAATCTGCAGGCCAGATTACATGAGTTTGGTCCCAAAGATACAATTGTGGAGCCGGGGCGAAAATGATATAGAGGTTTCTTCTCGATGGGATCCCGACTCAAACCTACGCTTAGAGCATAGTTTGTGCAATACAAGATGCCATCAATATTTTCACGCCCTCTGCATTTACCCTGTTCTCCGGGCAGAATTACGCAGTATTGTGGACACAACTCACATCTAAGCGCTTTTCTGTCCAATTCTTTATAATACATAGCTTTGCGCATTAGTTCAGACATCTTTGTATACCTCGCAGATGATTATCAAGCGCATCTGTATTTTCAGTCAAGGCTAATTTTGCATTTTTTCCCAGATTAATTCGTAAATCACTGTCGGTTAGCAATGTAGATATATTCTCTTCCAGGCTTTCTTTATCTGAGATCACGATTGCCTTTTTTTTGTGAAGCATCTCTACTGATGCTTTGCAGGATTGATGATATGTGCCCATAATTATCGCTTTTTCGTAATAAGCAGCTTCTAGGGGATTGTGGCCACCATAATCATAAAAAGATCCGCCTACTATCACTAAATCTGAAATAGCATAGACCTTTGCTAGATTCCCCAGACTGTCTATAAGCAAAATGCTTCTTTCTTTCTTACCGGGATCGGATAACTTTTGATACTTAAATCCCGACAGCAGGTTTTCTACCTCTTCACAACGTTTAGGATGGCGCGGAGCAATTATCAGCCGTAAATTGCTGAATTGCTCGGAAAGACTTGGAAATATCGAAAGAATCAGACTTTCCTCTCCAGGCCGTGAACTTCCCCACACCAGGATGAGATCACTTTCAGCAAAGTTCAGGTTTCTGCGAAGCGCATTTGGATCATAATTTGGTAATTTCAAGCAATACTTCAGGTTTCCTGCATATTCCACTTCTGTATTCAACACACTTTTAAACCGGTTTTTATCACTTTCACTCTGCGCAAGTACCAAACAAACGCTGCGGGAAAGGTAGCGTAAGATATTCCTGATAGCAAAGTAGCGTTTGAAGCTCTTCTCTCCCATTCTGGCGTTTACAATTATAACCGGAATCCCCTTCTTTGCGGCAGTTGCCAGCATTAAAGGCCAGAGTTCGGTCTCCACTATTAAAATAAGCTTTGGTTGCAGAGCGCAATATTGCTTTTTGCGTAGGGATGCAACATCCAAAGGAGCTAGTTCTACAGACAGTCCCGGGAAACTGCGTGTTGCTAAATCCCTTCCCGTAACTGTAATAGTATTGATATGAATTTTATGCTTTTGTTCCAGAAGAGCGTTTATCAAAGGAGCTACCGCATTGATCTCCCCCACTGATGCTGCGTGAACTAGTATTGGCGAGTCATCTCGCTTTGGGGGTATTTTGATACACTGTTTGTAAGAGTATAGAGGCAGCAACAGCCAAAGAATGGGTCGGCTGAACAGAAAGATCAGCTCTATTAGGAGCGTGTAAAGCAGTAAAAGTAAATGTATTATAATATTCATATTATCCAAAGAAAAAGGACGCCCGTTCAGGCGTCCAAATTCTGGCGGGAGCGACGAGACTCGAACTCGCGGCCTTCTGCGTGACAGGCAGACGTTCTAACCAAACTGAACTACGCCCCCAGCGCTGTTCTGTATCAGAATGTTTTTGCACTAAACTCAAAGTACTCTTTTTTGTCAAGAAGAAAAATGCATCTTAACCCGCTTTCTGATGCATTTGAATGGCTTTTATCTTAATAATCAGATAGTTATGCTTGCTCATTTTTTTTACGGTACTTATGGAGTATGGGA
>CAZJJH010000169.1:0-4314 GCA_964546265.1 uncultured Candidatus Cloacimonadota bacterium | reverse complement strand
TCGAGAATCCGAAGGTGCAGACATCAGCACACAGGAACACACCATCGCCATGCTGGAAAATCCGGAACCGATGATCAGCACTGCGTTCAAGGCAGTGGAAGGCTTTGCCGCGGTCGCCATGGCACAGCCCTTGTTTGATGCTGAACAAAAGTTTGTGGGTTCGCTTGTACTTACTTTGGATAGCTCCATTTTCTCGCAATTGGTGCTCAGCAAAAACGAGCTTGGCGCGGATTACGAACTTTGGGCAATGGATCCCAATGGTGTGATTGTAAGTCATCAAGACAAAGCGAAAATCGGCGCTAACATCCTTACGGATCCCATGTATCTGGAACAAATTGCCCTACAAAATCTTGCCAGAGAGATAGCCGCAAAACCTTCCGGAGAAGGCGAATACAGCATTAATGCCGCAGAGAGCCAGGAGGATGTAAGCAAAAAAGCATATTGGAACACGATCCAGATTTATGCTCAGCAGTGGCGGGTGGTACTGGCAGAAAAAGCTTGATCCATAGAAAAACATTGTGCACCAGGCGGAAATCTCCGCCGGGTGCCGTTTTGCGCTTCAAAGGATGTTCCATTCACTTTAGTTTTTGGGGGTCAAGCCCTTTAGCCTCGCCGGGTAGTTTAGCGGAGCTTTAGCATACCTTTAAGCTTAGATGATGCTATGGCGGAAGCTTTAACTGGCGACGAAATAGCGCTGATGGCGGGGCGAAGTATTGAGGAAGAGCAAGGCTATGCTCTTATGTTGCATGACGGTATTGTGGCGTTAAGAAAATTTTTGTTCTACAGGTGGGCAGCATAACAGACGGGATCCTGCAGTAAAGCTATCCTTCGGCAATATCTGTAGAAAGAGATCAACAAAGATCACTTGCGGGTGTGTATAATATTTGAGTAAGGCATTGACATAATTTTATGTCTGCAGGATTCTACCACCATCTACCAGATGGATTTTAATACCCAAACTCTGGTGGGTACCATTCCTGCTCCGGTAGCGGTGAGAGCCATTGCCTATGATAGTGACCAGGATGCCTTCTGGGTAGGTAACAACTGGTCTGCAGATCTGCGTTTGGTAGATAGAACCGGAACCCAATTAGCGGCGCTTACCCCTGCTGTTGGATCCTTTTCCGGGCTGGCATATGACAACTTGAGAGGAACACCTACACTCTGGGGTCATGTGCAAACCGGAACTTACTCGGGCTCTTTGGCTCAGATCGATATGGCCAGTGGCGCGGTATTGCAATCTCTTGTATTCTCGGAAACCCTGTTCCCGGGAATCACTTCTGCTTACTCATCAGGTGGCTTGGAGATAGTATCCGGTCTTGTGCCCGGAACTGCGACCCTTTTGGGACATCTGCAAAACTGGAAAATCTACGGCATGGAACTTTGTACTATTGCCAGCTGGTTAACCACGACTCCCAGAAACGGAACGGTTGCTCCCGGAGGCTCAGTGGTGGTGGACGTGAATTTTGATGCCACAGAAACAGACCCCGGAACCCATAACGCAAACCTGGTGATCATGAACAACGCCGGAGCTGATGTTGAAGTTCCCGTAGAGCTAACCATTACCGGTGTATGGCCTGCAGAATTCAGTATTGATGAACCGACGTGGGATTTTGGTGTCATGGAAGAAATGAACCCATCGATGAAGATATTTACTATCACCAATACCGGGGGCAGTACGCCAGCACCCTTGATTATCAATACCGGCGGAATCTACTTGAGCGGGGATGCGGAAGGAAACTTCAGTGTGAATGCTCCGGATTTGCCGGTAACTCTCAATCATGGAGAAAATTACAGTTTTGAGGTAACTTTTACTCCCCAAAGTGTGGGCGCTAAGTCTGCTACCCTGAACATCGAAGATAACTTAGTTACCCGCAATATCTACCCTGTAAGCCTAGTTGGTAACGGCATTGCCGAACAGATTGACCTGGTAGTAAACCTGAATGGATCCTTGCAAGGCGTAGACACTGTGGATCTCACCTGGGCAATGTATGATGGGGTTCCCGGTGAGCCCGGCTGGATTCACTATGACGACGGCAATAATAACGATGGTATCGGAACAGGATCCGGCAACGTTGTATTTGATGTGGCGGCAAAATTTGATTCAGGAACTATGTACGCTTATACGGGCATGGAAATCTCCAGGATTAACTACTATCCGTGTTCTGCCAATACTAACTATACTATCAAAATCTGGACGGGTATAGATGGCTCTATAGCTCCTGAGACCATGGTCTATAGTCAACCGCATGTACCTACAGTCGGGCAATGGAATGAAGTATTGCTCACAACACCTGTGCCCATTGCCGGGAATCAGGCTGTGTGGATCGGCTACGAATGTGATGTAACAGTCGTAGATGCAAATACGGATAACTACCATCCTGCCGGTTGTGATGCGGGTCCCGCTTCTGCCGGATATGGCGATCTGATCTGCTTGGGTACGTGGGAAAGCATGGCTGCCAGCTATTCCTTGAACTACAATTGGAATCTGCAAGCTTATATGTCTGATCCCATTGTAAGAGGTGTATATACCCCCTTGCTCTCTATTCCCGTGGAAAGCGGCAGAATGCAAAGCTCTCGCCATACTTTCAGTTCTGCCAGCGGTAATAACTCAGTTCGGGCACTGCGCGGATTCAACGTTTATCGCGATGCAGTGCAACTGAATGCGGAGCTTCTTACCCAAAATGCATACACGGATATTGAAGTGCCGGTTGGAACTCATGATTACACGGTTCAGGCAGTGTATTACAGCGCCAATTCGCCGATGTCCGATCCTTTCCAGATCACGGTATTGCCTCCTGTTCCCCTGTCTCTGCCCTTCATGGAAGACTGGTCTTCGGAGGATTACGAGACCAATCTATGGCAGGTATCTGCCGCAAACTGGGTGATCAACACAGAAATTGGTCTGGTAGCACCTTGCGCATCCTTCAGCTGGAGTCCGCAGATATTGGACTATACAGAGTATCTAACCAGCTTCTATATTGATGGTACGGGACATACAGCACTCAAGCTGAAGTTTGACCTTGCGCTGGATAACTACAGTACGAATGCAGAAAACACAATGAGCCCGGAAATCTGGACTGAAAGCTCCGGGATCTGGACCACGCTGGACACCTTCTCGTCTCTGGATAACGAAGGCGCAGGCTGGCAGCTAAACACCTTTGTGTACGATATCTCCGCTCTTGCTGCTGGTGAGATATTCAGGATCCGCTTCAAAGCCTGGGGAGAAGATTCCTACGAGATAGACTTCTGGTATCTGGATAACATCGTGGTGGAAGATATCCCGGACACATTGGCTAATCCAGAGCTAAATGTAGCAGAAGTGGATGGAGTAATAGAGCTTTCTTTCTCTGCTGTTCCTGGTACGGATTGGTATCTGATCTACGGTGGAGATGATCCCTACAATCTCTCTTACCTGGGTGACTGGCAGGCATCAGCAGGAAACTCGATTATGATAACCCCTACCGCAAAAGAGTTCTATCAGGTGAAAGCCTGCTCTATGGTACTGCCGGCTACGCGTATGAATGCAGAGCTGCCACGTCCAAAGATGCTTTTCCCGCCGGCAAAGAAATAATCAATCTCCTAATAAACAACGCCCCCTTCCTATTTCGGGAGGGGGCAACCTTTTGGGCCTGTAGTGGGCGAAATACAGTGACCCGGCTTTACCGCGAGCTCAGATATGCAACAACGCTTTCCAGACGGTTACGGTTGAAGCGATACTTGTGGAAGCTGCCTCGGTAATACAGGCTATCGGGCTTGGCAAAACGGATGTAATAGATGTTGTGCTGGGGGAAAATACTGCGATCCTCAAAACTGATGTAATCCTCTTCCAGATATAGGTTTGTAATGAGTTTGGCAAGATACAGGCGCTGAATTTTCTCTAAAAGGCGTTTAGGATCAGTTTCTGCTCCGCAGAGACTACGCTGGGGATAAATATCGTTAAAACGGTACAACGCGCGCATTTTATAGATCAGGAATTGAAATCCCCAGATCACCAGTGCGATAAAAAATGAAGTGGCAAAGAAATCAACCATGGCTCATAAGCTCCTTTCTTGTGTATTGATCGATGTTATGTCTTATTGAGTCCAGAACTTACCAAGGGCTCGTGAAGAGCTTAGAGGCAAGTCTATAAAACTCCCAAGCGCTGTTGCTGATAGCTTTTATTCTGAATTGCTTTCCACCACTCGCGGTTTTCCAGATACCACTCGATGGTTTTGCGGATGCCGGATTGGAATGTTTCGCGAGGTTTCCAGCCCAGTTCCCGCTCTATCTTTCCGGCGTCGATAGCATAACGCAGATCGTGGCCGGGGCGATCCT
>CAZJJH010000168.1:0-4353 GCA_964546265.1 uncultured Candidatus Cloacimonadota bacterium | reverse complement strand
GCACATACAGTGCTCAAGGTCTGGGATCGAAACATCACCCAGTTTGACAGCGATTCCTACAAAAATGAATTGCAGGATGGCACCACCTGGCTGGCTCAGGCCTATAATGGCGATGCACTGCAGCAGATGGCGCAAAATGAAGATCTGGCTTTCATCCTGCCCAAAGAAGGCGCTGCAATGTGGATGGATAACATCGTGATGCTAAAATCTGCCCAAAACAAAGAACTGGCATACAAATTCATCGATTTCCTGCTCGATGCAGAAAACTCCCGCCGCAATTCTGAATACACCATGTATCCAACTCCCAATGAAGCGGCAATGAAACTGATGGGGGAAGAATTTTTACAGAATGAACTGATCAACCCCAGCGATGAATATCTGGATAAATGCTTCATGATAGATTACCTGGGTGAAGCAGCCAGAAACATCGACCAGATATATGAAGACATCAAAATGAACTAAAGGATATGTTTAATGGATAATCTCGGCTCTTTAAAACGCAGTCACTATAGCGCGGAACTGATTGAGACCCCTCTGGAAACCAGGGTAACTGTAATGGGATGGGTGCACAAACGCAGAGATCTGGGCGGATTGATCTTTATCGATCTGCGCGATGTGAAAGGCATCATCCAGATCGTGATCCATCCTGAGAATGCAGATATCTTTGCCAAAGCGGAGAAGATCCGCAACGAATATGTAATCGCAGTAGAAGGTATCCTCGCTCTGCGGGAAGGCGCAAACATGAACCATGCCATGCCCACAGGGGAGCTGGAGATATCGGCACTGCAATTGCATATTTTGAACGATACATTAGCTCTGCCAATTCAGATTGAGGGAGCCGCTATGGCAGATGAAGACCTGCGTCTTACATACCGCTATCTGGATCTTAGACGCCCGAAACTGCAGCAGATACTGATTACCAGAGCCAGAGTAACCAGCTTGATGCGCCGTTTTCTGGATAGTGAGGGTTTTTTTGAGATCGAGACCCCCATGCTTATGAAAAGCACTCCTGAGGGCGCCAGAGACTATCTGGTGCCCAGCAGAGTGCATCCGGGAAAATTTTACGCTTTGCCGCAATCTCCCCAGATATTCAAACAACTCTTGATGATTGCGGGATTTGACCGCTATTATCAAATTGCCCGTTGTTTCAGAGATGAAGATTTGCGCGCTGATCGTCAGCCCGAATTCACTCAACTGGATATCGAACTCTCGTTCTGCTGTCAGGAAGAAATTTTTGATCTGCTGGAACGGCTTATGTACGCCATCTTTAAGGATGTTAAGGGTTTGGATCTGCCTCTGCCCTTCCCCCGCCTTGCCTATGAGGAGGCGATGAATCGCTATGGCTGCGATAAGCCGGATCTGCGCTTTGGGCTGGAGCTGAAGGATTTCACAGAAATTCTGCAAGACAGTGAATTTCAGGTATTTAAGAATTGCCTGGCAGCCGGAGGAAAGATAAAGGCTCTAGCAGTGCCGGGAGGTGCAGAATTCAGCCGCAAACAGCAAGATCAATTGGTCGAGCTTGCCAGGCATTTAGGCGGCAAGGGGGTAGCATTTGCCAAAGTGGGATCTACAGGATTGGAAGTTGGTATATCAAAATTCCTCTCGGAAGAGGAAGCCCGAGCCATGATCGAAGCAAGCGCAGCCAAAACAGGGGACTTGCTGGCCATCGTGGCAGATTCTGAGAACACTACTCACAAGGTGCTGGCGGGGCTGCGAAATGAACTTGCAGAACAGCTTAAGCTTTACGATCCTTCGGCCTTAAGCTTTTGTTGGATTACGGATTTTCCGCTCTTTGTTAAAAAGGAAGATGGCGATGGCTGGGAACCGGCACATCATATGTTCAGCCTGCCCAAAGAAGAGCATATCCCCTGGTTGGATGTTCCGGAAAAGATTGGAGACATCCATGGCCAGCTATACGACCTGGTATGCAACGGAATGGAACTCTCCAGTGGCAGCATCCGTTGTCATCGCTACGATATTCAAAAGAAGATTTTTGACATCCTGGGCTTTAGCGAAGAGGAACTAAAACCACGCTTTGGCTTCTTTTTGGATGCCTTGAAATATGGTGCTCCCCCTCACGGCGGGATTGCACCAGGGTTGGATCGTTTGATCATGATTCTTACTCAAGCAGAATCAATCCGC
Organism: uncultured Candidatus Cloacimonadota bacterium; assembly: GCA_964546265.1. GTDB lineage: Bacteria > Cloacimonadota > Cloacimonadia > Cloacimonadales > Cloacimonadaceae > UBA5456. The sequence continues at coordinate 2,211 of CAZJJH010000168.1, read as the reverse complement.
GATGTAATTGCGTTCCCTAAAACTTTAAGAGCTACAGACCTGATGAATCAGGCACCCTCGGAAGTGGATGATACACAATGGCAGGAATTACACCTGAAAAGAAGCGAATAATTACCCTCAGCAGCGGTGCCTCACGCGGCTCCAATCTCCTGGCTATTCACCGGTATTTTAAGCTGAACGGTATCCCGGTAGAAATCCACCGGGCGGTGTTCTGCTCTTCCAAGGCAGAAGCGATCGGCAAATGCCGGGAAATGAATATCCCCTATAAGGTTTTAGCCGGAAAAGATATCACGCAATTTGAAGCACGACTTCTGGCACTGATTGCGGAAGCAGAAATCAGTCTGGTCGCTTTGTGCGGATATATGAGGCAGATCAGCCCCGTATTCCTGGCAAAAGTGAATATTCCAGTTCTGAATATCCACCCTGCTCTATTGCCCAAATATGGGGGCAAAGGAATGTATGGAATGGCTGTTCACCAAGCGGTTTTTGCTGCCGGGGAACAGTATTCCGGAGCTACTGTGCACACCGTAGATGCCATATATGACCATGGCAACATAGTGTCCCAATGCAAGGTAGATATCTCTACCTGCTCCAGCGCGGAAGAGATTGCCCTTAAGGTACTTGAACTGGAACACCAGATCTATGCGCCCGCAATTTATGAAAGAATCAAAGAAAGCTAAACTGGCAATATCCACCCTGGGCTGTAAAACAAATTTCTACGAATCTGCAGCCATTGCTGAACGTTTTGGTGAGATCGAAATCGTGGATTTTAGCCGGGAAGCGGATATATATGTGATCAATACCTGCACGGTGACCAACCGAACAGACTACAAAAGCCGCAATTTGATCCGCAAAGCACTGGCTCAAAAAGCCATGCGGCCTGATGTAAAAGTTGTGGTTACTGGATGTTTTGCCCAGCGTTCCTATCAGGAAATTCTGGCTCTTGGAGATGTAGATTTTGTGGTAGATAACCAATCTAAGCTGGATATCGCCCTTATCCTTGAGGGTAAAGAAAACAAGTTTTCAGATATCATGACTGCAGATTCATTCGCATTTCGTCCTGTTAGCAGCATGTTTGGTCATACTCGCGCTTTTCAAAAAATCCAGGATGGTTGCGATTTCTTTTGCACATATTGCGCTGTTCCCTATGCCCGCGGGCACAGCAGATCGGCCAGGTTTGAAGATGTGCTTACACAAGCAAAACTTTTTGGTGATAGTGGCTTCAAAGAAATTGTCCTTGGGGGTGTGAACCTCGGCTTGTACCGGGATGCAGATAAGGACCTTGGCGATGTGGTGGAAGCTATGGCAAAGCTTGGCAACCTGGAATTGATCCGCATCTCATCCATCGAGCCGCAATTGCTCAGCTCCGCTCTGCTGGAAAGAATGAAAAAGATTGATAAACTTTGCCCGCATTTCCACATTCCCTTACAAAGCGGAAGTGACTCAATTCTGCAAAAAATGGGCAGACACTATGACACTGCTCTGGTAGATAACCTGATGAGAAATATCCTCAGATTGTTGCCAGAAGCGGCGATTGGTTTTGACGTAATCTGCGGATTTCCCGGCGAAACAGATGCGCTGTTTCAGCAAACTTATGACTTTCTGGAACAAGCCCCAATAGCCTACCTGCACGTGTTTTCCTATTCTAAAAGAAAGGGAACCCCGGCAGCAGAAATGCCAAACCAGGTGCTGAACAGCATCAAGAATCAGAGAACAAGAAAGCTAATCGAGCTATCAAATATAAAAAAAGCAGCATACGCCAATCTGTTACGCGAACACAATACCCTTTTAAGGGGAGTGAATGAATCTAAGCAGGCAGGTTCTGCAGAGATTCTTTCGGACCACTTCTTACGCGTGAAATGGGCAAGCGCATGTGGAATTAAAGATTTTGTTACTAAGGGTGCAGCGGACTGTGAAATTATCCTCGATTGAAGCTCTGCGAGTGTTTATATCTGCACCTATTAGGGGTTATTTTTACAGCTACAGCGCAATATTTACCGCTCTGCAGAGGCTGTTAACTCCGGGTATTTACCTTCGTTTTCAGATGGTGCTTGACAATATCACGGAGGATGCTAGACAGGCAAAATGAATTCTAAGAATTTTCTGATAGTAGTATTGATGTCTTTTGTGATAGTTGGTCTCTACCATCTCTTTGCCCTAGGTAGTTTCAACTATCCGGAGTTTCGTCTGAAAGAGGGCCAGGTAGCAGAT
>CAZJJH010000167.1:0-4365 GCA_964546265.1 uncultured Candidatus Cloacimonadota bacterium | reverse complement strand
AGCGCTGAGCTTTAGATTTACGGTGGGGAATAGATACAAAAAATCCGGGTGCTCGAAACTTAAGAATTTGTGGCAGGAATCGCATACTCCACAAGGCTTGAATTCACTGCTGGAGAGACAATTTAATGCCATTCCAAAATATAAAGCGGTGATGAATTTTCCCACTCCATCGCCACCATGAAACAGATAAGCCTGGGCGATGCGTTGTTGTTCCATCGCCCGCTCAAGCAGATCAATTACTTGGTCTTGTCCTTTGATCTTTCTAAACATCGGAGATTGAGATTTTGCTGCGTCCTGCTTCGTCGCTAATTGCGTATTCGAAAGTCTTTCTTACGTAAGGGCTTTGGAAATCCTCGGCCAGCATGTCGTAGATCAGAACATCATGATATTCGCCTGCCATGTAGTTATACTTTCGGCGTCTGCCCACATATTGGAATCCACCTTTTTCATAGCTTCGGATGGCGCGTTTATTATAAGCTACCACTTCCAAGCTGATATTATTGAGGTTCATGATGTTGAAACCATAGTCCAGCAGCAAGGCAGTAGCTTCGGTGCCAATTCCCTGATTCCAATATGTTTTTTCTCCGATAAAAATGCCAAACTGAGCATGGCGGTGAACACTATTTACTACATGTAATCCACAGTTACCGATTGCTTTGTTGGTGTCCTTTTCGATAATGGCAAATACCACACTGTTTTCCATCAGATCTTGTAAGGCGGCCCGTTCCTTGCTCACATCGAAGACGGTAGAAGAGAATAGCACAAACTGCCCTATTTCAAGGTCATTAACCCATTCAGTATAACGTTCAACATCTTCCAGGGATACGGGGGAAAGGAAGCATTTATCGCCCACGAGTTTACGGAAATATTTCATTATAAAACCTCATTATTTCGTTTTCATCAGTTTGAACACATACCGAATCTGTCAAGCAGATTGTAAGGCTTTTAGTGGATTTAGTACCTGGGAAGTCTTGCGGAAAACTGCCGGGAATTTACCGATGATTGTTTGAGAGATGTTCACCAAACTTCATTATCTTCGCTGTTAGAATTACTTATAGTGAATCTCCACTGGAAGTTGTAGATCTCTTCGATGAAGATTATAGCTCATAAAAAGCAAAAATCTGTGTTCTGGCTCTATTTAGTGTATCTTATCATAGACTAACAGAAAAGAGGAGCTCGCTTTATGATGAAGATCAGCAATCTACCGGAAGCTTATGCCAAAGTGCATATGCCTTCTAAAGTAACCATGGCGGTAAGCCAGAAACCGGACGGGAATTATAATCTGATAACTCTGGAGTGGTTTATGAGAACTTCAATAGATCCGCCCATGTTTGCCATATCCATTGGTCACAACCGCTATTCTTATGAATGTTTGCAGGACGTTCGATATTTCAATCTTGTATTTCCCGGTAAATCACAAAAGCAGCTTCTAGCACTGGCTGGCTCTCAGAGTGGTAGGGATATCGATAAATTTGTTGCCGGACAAGTAGAACACTTTCCGGGGAAGTTGCATAAGCTACCCATCCTAAAAGATGCGGTGGCTTGTTTCGAATGTGAGATAGTGAGCCAAGTGAAAAGTGGTGATCACACAATCTTCGTGGGAGAAGTAAAATATAGCTGGAGTAACGACGAAGAGGAGCTTTTTATCTACCAGAAAAAATAAATGGCCCCCGGATAAGGGGCCATTACATTGCATGAATTAAATTATAGAAAAGGGATCAAATCAAAAGCCCGGGAAGCTCCTAAAAGAGTCCACAGGACGGTACTAAAAGAGATAAATGTCCCAAAAGCGAAACCCTGATCTTTATGCTTTACGAAGAACACAAAATATAGGATTCCCAAAAGTGAAGCCAGAATTATCACATAGGGCATACTGACAATGCCGAAGAAGGCTGAAATTCCGGTTAAAAGCCAGATATCTCCTCCGCCCAATCCATCTACTTTACGGGCAATTCGATAAGCATAGGCAATAAATAACAGAAACGAAAAGATGATTCCTGCCGATACTAATGCATTTACCAATGTAACATCATTGCCCGGTACAAGAGTGAATATTATCCCCAAGGGTATGAGCGGAATAGAGAGCTTGTGGGGAATTATCTGATGAAAGGCATCGATGAAAAAGATTGGGATCATGAACATAGACAGCACTGCGTATTTGAAGAAAAGTAGATTCAGCAAGCCAAAGCGCAGGAATACTGAAACAAGGATCAGTGGAGTAATGATCTCTACCAGCAAGTGATGCCAATGAATATGGGCTCCACAATATTTACACTTGCCTTTCAGCAAAATGTAGCTGAAAATGGGGATGTTCAGATAGAAAGGAATTGGCTTCTTACACTCACCACAGTGAGATGCCGGAAATACTATGGATTCTTTGCGAGGTAGGCGATAGATAAGTACATTAAAAAAGCTGCCCAGGGCGGCGCCAAAGACAGCTAAAAGAATGATTATTATGGTGTTCAAGGGATCAGTTTCTCCTTACCATTTTTCATACCAGGGTTTTTGTTGCATTAGCAAGCCCTGGCTCATTTTGATTTCAAAACTCATGGAATCGCTGGGTTTATAACGCAACGAGAATTCCGGTAGAATCTTATTGTTGTTATCGTCGTTCAAGGCAAAGCTCTGAGTGGTATTCATGGTTCCAAAATTTACGAAATTCAGGTCCAAATCCAACTCGAGCTTTGGGCTGAACTGATAGTTGATATGGTTCGTATAACGGGATAGATAGTAGCCATTACCGCTGGAGCTGGATCCCGCCTCAAAGCCCATGGAGTGTGACATCTTGATGTTCTTCAATATTGGGCTATTCAGCGAAAATGGATTCAGATCCGGTTTCGGAAGATTGTATGTAGCCATAGCCGGGAAAACAAGGCTAATCAATATAAGCGTGATAAACAGATTCTTCATGGTGAGATCTCCTTTGAAGTTAATCTGGTTACAATATAAGCAGGGGCTGATAAGAGTCAAGCATAAAACTCTTCCATTACCTTTCCCAAGCTCTGCATGCCTTGCTCTATCTGTTCCAGAGTACTGAAACTGAAGTTGAGCCTTAGCGCATTATACTTTTCCTGACAGTGGGATAGAACTTGCTACCAGGAATAAAGGTAACTTTCTTTCCCTTGGCTTTCTCAAACAACATTTCTGCATTCATATCTTCAGGCAACTTCAGCCAGGTAAAGATCCCTCCCTCAGGTTTGTTGTATTGGATGTAAGATGGCAGATACTTCGCCATGGAATCCAGCATCTTGTGCAGATATGGTCGATAGAAATTGCAGCACTTTTCTATATGGGGATCCATGTATCCTTCAGAAAGAAATCTTGCTGCCACGCGCTGGGATACATTATCCGGCGCAATATTTACCTTTTGTTGCCAGGAGCACATTCTCTCGATGAGAGCTTTATTGCCTTTAGCAAAAGCGAGCCGCAAGCCCGGTCCCAGGATTTTAGAGAAGGACACAATCTCGGTAACCACTTCATCATTGTGGTATTCGAGATTTGCCAGTTTATACAAAGTGGGCAAGGCTTCTCCGCTGAATCTTAATCGTGAATAGGGATTATCCTCCAATATGGGAATTTGCACCGCCATGGCATATTCAATCAGGTTTTTTCTGCGTTCAAGGCTCATAGTGAGTCCCGCCGGATTATGAAAATCCGGGATAGTGTAGATAAATTTTACCCGTTTCCCTTGCCGCTGCAGTTCATCTACCTTGGTTTTCAGTATGCTAAGATCAATTCCTTCGTTATCAAGGGGAACACCTACCAATTCTGCCCCGCTTGCTTCAAAAGCTACTAAGCTGCCCAGAAAACTCGGCGCTTCACAGATGATTACATCACCGGGGTCTACCAACGCCCTAGTAAGGTAATAGATGGCATTAGTGGAACCAGCTGTTACAAGCATTTGATCCGGGCTGATATCATATCCTTCCCATTTGATTAGCTCTCTTTTCAATATGGGATCCCCTTCACTGGCGCCATATTGCAAAATTGCGATGCCCTCTTCGGAAACTACTTTTGAGTAAAGCTGTGCCAGGATTTCCGTGGGGAAGGTAAGGGGAGAAGGGAAACCCCCTGCAAATGAAATCAGGCCATCGATGTCACGTGTACTGGCAACCAATTCCCGGATCATAGATGACTTCATGCTTTTCGTGATTTTTGAGAAGTTTTCACAAATCATTTTGTTTTCCTTATATATCTTTTTTAATTTTTATACGTATCAATCCCATAAAAAGGAGAAAAAATAAAAAGCATGAAACAAAACCGTGACAGCCGCAATTGCAGATGTCACGGGAAATAATTGGCTAGGGATAGATGCGATAAATCATCCTTGGGAACGGTATGGTTTCCCGAATGTGGTGCGTACCG
>CAZJJH010000166.1:0-4370 GCA_964546265.1 uncultured Candidatus Cloacimonadota bacterium | reverse complement strand
TGTCAAATGCATCCCGGTAATCATTGTTGAACTCGTAACGGTGTCGGTGTCTTTCACTGATAATCATGCTGTTGTAGGCTTTTTCTGCCAAACTACCGGATGCCAGTTTACATTTATATGCGCCCAGTCTCATAGATCCGCCTACCAGATCCATATAACGTTGGTCTTCCATCAAATGAATAATGGGATTAGTGCTCAGTTCATCGAATTCCGTGCTGTTTGCGCCCTCAAGCTTGCACACGTTGCGGGCAAATTCGATTGCTATCACCTGCATTCCCAAACAGATTCCCAAAAGAGGGATATTTTTGTTTCTGGCATACTGCGCGATATTAATCTTTCCCTCAATACCGCGGATTCCAAAGCCTCCGGGAATCAATATCCCATCGATGCCCTGCAATTCTTTCTGCAATTCCTGTTGCTTAAAGTTTCGCTCAGAATCAACCCACTTAATACTAAGTTTCTTTTTCATATGCGCTGCGGCATGTTGCAGGGATTCAACAATGCTTTTATACGCATCCTGATGTTTTACATACTTTCCGCAAAGAGCAATAGTTACTTCTCCCTGGCTTTGTTCCCGGTTTATCAGAAATTGTTGCCACTGGGTTAGATCCATATCACATTTCTTTAATTGGAAATGCTTGCAGATGATTTTGGGAAGCTCGGCTTTCTGGTAGATCAGGGGAATCTCATACACACATTTCACGTCGATGGCATTGATCACGTTTGTCTTTGGTACGTTTGTGAAAAGGGCGATTTTGGAGTATATCTCATCGTCAAATGGCTTCTCACTGCGGCAAAGCAGGATATCCGGCTGGATGCCGATTTCGCGCAGTTTATAAGCACTATGTTGTGAGGGCTTTGTCTTTAGCTCTCCTGCGGTCTTTATGTACGGAACGTAGGTGAGCAGGATGTTCAGTGTATTTTCAACTCCGAGATCGAGGCGCAATTGACGCACTGCCTCCAGGAATGGCAAGCTTTCAATATCGCCAACTGTGCCTCCGATCTCGGTAATTACGATGTCATTATCCTCAGAGAGCCTGGTTATTCTACGTTTTATTTCATTGGTCACGTGGGGGATAACCTGTACGGTTTTGCCCAAATAGGTGCCTTTGCGTTCGTTCATGATCACACTTTCGTAGATCTGTCCCGCGCTGCAGCTGCTAAAAGCATTCAGAGCTTCATCGGTAAAGCGCTCATAATGCCCCAGATCAAGATCTGTTTCCGCACCATCATCGGTTACAAATACCTCTCCGTGCTGGAAGGGGCTCATCGTTCCGGGATCCACATTCAGGTAGGGATCAAATTTCTGCATTACAACTTTGTAGCCCATAGACTTCAGCAGCAAGCCAATAGAAGCTGTTGCTATTCCCTTGCCCAGGGACGATAGCACTCCGCCCATTACGAAGATGTATTTTGCCACGATATCTCCTCTTTTTTACAGCAACGCTTTCAGTTCACTCAAAGATTCACGAATGGCTTGTATGGTATAAGCCAGATCCTCTTCGGTGTGCCGATAGCAGATGTAGCCGTGATGATAGGGCTGTAAAAACACTTTGCGCCGGATCAGCTGGGTATAAAATTCGTTGCGCAGTTTTTTATATAATCCCTTATCATCTTTGTTGAAGGTGATAAATGGCATCCAGGGTCCACCAGAAAATTCCACCGGCATGCCCGATTCATCGATCACTTTTTGAACTTCAGAGGCAAATCTCTCGCCTTTATCTTTTATCACATCCAGCACTTTGTCACGTTGTAGTATTTCGATGGTTTTGATGGCAGCTACGATGCTGTCGCTATTGGGGAAGAAGGTAGAGGATAGAAACACCTTGTCCGCCAAAACCATCATGGGGTCTTTTTTGCCTACAAGCGCGGCAATGGCATAACCATTTGCCATGGCTTTGCCAAATGTGGAGAGATCCGGAGTTACACCAAAATATTCTTGGGCTCCGCCTAAGGATACGCGGAAACCGCTGCGAATTTCGTCGAAGATTAACAGAGCACCATATTTGTCTGCCAAAGCACGCACACCTTCCAGATAACCGGGCTTGGGCATCTGAACCGGCGCTGCCAATGGATGGCCCACCGGGGTAACGATGATGGCAGCCATATCGTCCTTATTGGCCTTAAGTATATCTTCCAGACCTTCAAGATCGTTATAATGAAACTCCAGCACATCTTCATAGAATTTTTCCGGAATTCCACCTTTTACTTCCACACACCAATCGTGCCAGCCGTGATAACCACAACGGGCTATTTTGGTTTTACCGGTGTAGGCACGGGCTACGCGGATTGCGATGGTAGTGGCATCACTACCGGTTTTTACCAGGGCTGCCATCTCACAGGAGGGGATGACTTCTTGAAGCTTACGCACCAGCTCACTTTGCTGAGGTTGGGTCAAAGAGAAGCAGAATCCTTTGTTATTGACCTGTTCCTGTACGGCATGGTCAATCTCTTGTTCCCGGTAACCAATGATGATGGGTCCGTAAGCGCAGAGGAAATCTATATACTCGTTACCATCTACATCCGTAACTCTGCCACCTTTGGCGTGATCAAAGTAAATCGGATACTCTCCCTGAACAAAATTGTAGGGTCTGCGAATGCCGGCTACCGCCCCGGGAACCAGGCGCTGAGCTTCTTCATACATTGCCATGCTTTTATCGAGTTTCAATTTGTCTGCCATCTTAATTTACCTCCCAAAGACTTGCGATTCCCATGCCTCCGCCGATGCACAGCGAAGCGAGACCTTTTTTATTTTTTCTGCGTTTCATTTCATGCAGCAGAGTAACGATTATCCTGGCTCCACTGCAGCCAATGGGGTGACCAATCGCGATAGCTCCGCCATTTACATTTACGATATCCGGATTCAATTTGCCCACGCCCTCTTCTTCCAAACCCTTGAAAACTGAAAGGGATTGAGCTGCAAAGGCTTCATTCAGTTCTGCCAGTTCTAGGTCACCCAAAGACCAACCGCTTTTCTGCAATACTTTTTTGATAGCGGGCACAGGACCGTAACCCATTATGGCGGGATCTACACCCGCAGACGCGCTATCCACAAAGCTGGCAATGGGGCTTAGGCCCAATTCCCTAGCTTTGTCTTCGCTCATAAGAAGCACCAAGGCAGCGCCATCGTTAATTCCGCTACTGCTGGCGGCAGTAACCGAGCCATCTTTTTTAAAAGCGGGGCGTAATTTTGCCAGGCTTTCTTTAGTAACACCGGCACGAGGCATTTCATCTTTGTCAATTATGATGGGGTCACCCTTTCTTTGAGGAATCGGGATGGGAACTATTTCCTCAACAAACTTCCCGGTATTCTGGGCGATCTCAGTTTTATTCTGCGATGCAGTGGCAAAGGCATCTTGCTCTTCACGGCTGATGCCAAATTTTTCTGCCAGATTTTCTGCGGTTAACCCCATGTGATAGTCATTAAAAATATCCGAAAGTCCGTCCCGGATCATCATGTCCACCATGGTTTTATCTCCCATACGCGCGCCCCAGCGGGCATCTTTGAGGATGTAAGGAATCTGGCTCATGTTTTCGCTGCCTCCGGCTACCACGATGTCCGCTTCACCTGAAGCGATCATCAAGGCTGCCAGACTAATGGCTTTCATTCCGCTACCGCATACTTTGTTCACCGTGTAAGCCGGAACAAAATCCGGAATACCAGAATTGATGCTGATCTGTCGGGCTACATTTTGACCCAAACCGGCGCCACATACGTTGCCTACAATCACTTCATCGATCATTTCGGGCTTGATATTTGTTTCTGCAAAAATTGCTTTTAGGGTATGAACACCAAGTTCCACGGCAGAGACGTCTTTAAACACGCCTCCGAAATTTCCCACCGGGCTGCGCTTTGCGCTTACTACCACAGCTTTTCTCATCTTTCCTCCAGATGTATTTTATTTTTCTATTGTAAGCCACTCAAACTAAATGGGGATTTTAGTCAATGCCAAATTTGCCGGGAACTACCGGAGAAGCCACTAATTCATACACCGCTCCACTCAATACATCTGAGGCAGGTGCTTGGCATTTCAATCCTGTACTTAAATTTATGGTATGCCACAAGGTTCATGCCATGCGAGAGACAATCGGGCAGCAGGCAGATCTTTGAGCTTTCCAAAAAAAGAAAGTCACCTTCTGGTTCTGCGCTTGAACCCGGGATTTCTGTAATGTCCAAACAAAATGCCAGGTACACCCTTAAACAACCGATATCATGTCTTTAGAATTTGTTTAGCAGCTCTAGAAACTTTGAATTTGGAAGCAGAATGAATTTTTTGCTTGCCAAAAAAAGGCGATTGAAATCTTTTGAAACAAGCCGGTCGGGATGTAGCGCAGTCCGGGTAGCGTACTTGAATGGGGTTCAAGTGGTC
>CAZJJH010000165.1:0-4474 GCA_964546265.1 uncultured Candidatus Cloacimonadota bacterium | reverse complement strand
GCACTCTTCTGACCCTTCTGGGCGTAATCTATGGCAGCGTCAAAATCCTGCTCTTCCCACGCCAGCAGGGAAAGATTGTTCAGCACATTTGCAATCAGTGAGGGGTCTGCATACTTCTTTGCAAGCTCGCAGGATCGCTGATAGTGTTCAGCGGCTATGTTGTTTTGTCCGCGCATGGTAGCAGTTGCGGCGATGTTGTTCAGTACTATACAGAGCTGCTTTTCCGGCATATACTTCTGGTAGTATTCCAAAGCTAACTTGCCATATTCATCGGCTTTATCCAGTTCCTGCATCTCGTTGTAACAGGCGCTGAAATTGTTGTATATCATGGCGAGCCGGTCTTTTAAATCAGCTTTTTGATAAAGGCTGTGGGCAATGTTATAGTGCTGGATCGCTTTCTCAAAATTGCCGGATTTGCGGTGCAGATTGGCAAGGTTATTGTACAGATCCCCCTTTGCGATGGGTTCATCAGAGTCCTGGATTATATCCAGAGCCCTAAAATATACATCAATTGCCTGCTTGGGTTTCATGATCCTGGAATATGCCGCGCCCAAATTTGTGCAGTACATTACTCTGTCCGAAGTATCCAGATCGTGAGTGAGCAAATCTTCCCAGATATCAATTGCTTCAAAGCTTTCACCATTGTTGCTTTTTACATAGGCGATGTTATTCAGAGTGCGAAGTTCCCAGAGGCGATTGTCCTTCTGCCGGGCAAGCCGCAGGATCGAATCCAGTATCTCCAGCGCGCCCCCGGCATCTCCATCGATGGTTTTCAGATAGGCTCCCACTGATCTCATCTTGATATAAAGAGCCTCATCCTCGGTGATGGCATTCTCAGCAACTAAACGCTCAAACATCTCATAGCGCCGGCATGTTTCATCCAAAGTAAGATCTTGCTTTTTATCAACCACTTCTTGCAAAGAAAGCAACTGTGCTTCAGTAAGTTTCAACGCCATAAAGGAGGCTCTCCCGATATAATATTTACATGATGCAATATGTTATCGAGAGTGATTTTTCTGTCAAGTATAAATGTTTGCTTACATAAAAATACAGCATTGGAAATGGCTAATGGTCAGATCTGCTTGTGCACGGCTAAGGCTCTTGTGAAAAGGGATTGGCGTGATTCACCTGAGGATAAACGAAATAAGATTCTTGACAGATATCTACAATATCCGAAGATATGCATATTCAAGATATGGCGTATTAGAAGGAGAAATATATGTATTTAACCGATGCTCAACTCTTTAGTGAGATCAGGCGCTGCGAGTACTGCGCTACTAAACCTTGCAAGACTGCATGTCCCTGCGATTGCTCTCCGGCAGATTTTATGATGGCGGCTTCCGGCGGCACTAAAAGCGATTTCAAACGCGCGGCAGGTATTATCCTGGCATCCAACCCTTTGGGCGGTATTTGCGGCGATGTGTGCCCGGATCATCACTGCGTTGCGGCTTGTTCCCGCGAGAAATTCGATAGCCCCATCCAGATCCCGGCTGTGCAGGCCACAATCATCAAAAAGGCGCGAGAGATGGGTGCGGATCCGGACTTTATTCTGCCTCCTTCCAATGGGATGCGGATCGCTATTATCGGGGGAGGCCCTGCCGGAATCGGAGCTGCGGTCAGCCTGCGTCAGCTTGGATACGAACCGGAAATCTTCGATGCCGAAGAGCTGGGCGGGCAAGCTGTGCTTATTCCGGATGCGAGACTGGATCGAGGTATGCTGATGGCAGACCTGATGTGGGTAAGCGAAGCTTTCAAAATAGTTCACCACAAACAGCAGATATCGGAGCCCAAACAACTGCTGAAGGAAGGGTTTAAGGCGATTGTGGTGGCAGGCGGACTCAACGATCCCATCCGCCTCAATATTCCCGGAGATGAGAAAGCTATCTATGGAATGGATATCCTCAAGCAACCGGGCTGCTTCCTTTTCAGGGACAAAAAAGTGGCTTTGGTAGGTGGTGCTATCGCGGCAGATCAGGCTCTTACTATTGCCCGTGCCGGTGCTGCACATGTGGAAATGTTTACTTTGGAGACTTTTAATGAAATGCCCTTAACTGAGCGGGAAAAGGAAATTCTGGTAGAGGCAGGCGTGCTGTTCAGCCACCGAACCCGCATTGCCGAAATCGTGAATGAGGGTGAACGCACTGTGGGCATTAAAACGCGTAAAGTCAGTTTGCCAAAGGGCGAAAGCTTCCACCCCGGCAAAGTGGTAGATGAAGCTGGTTCCGGGGAGCAATATCGACCCTTCGACCTTGTGATTATTGCCGTAGGCAACCGCCCCGCTTTCCGGATCGAGGGCAAAGGCATCTATACAAGTGGAGATATGGTGAACGGCCCCAGCACGGTTGTGGAAGCTGTGGCAGCCGGTAAAAACACTGCTTACCAGTTGGACGCGGATCTGCGTGACAAGCATGACTTTATCCCGGCAGAGAAGGCCACCAAAAGCAGCTATCGCATTGCCGGCTGGAACAGGATGCCGGTGGCTCTTGATACTGATTTCTTTGGCAGAAAGATGCGCTCTCCCTTCATTCTTTCCGCAGCGCCACCAAGCGATGGGTATGAACAAATGAAGCTGGCATATGAAGCTGGTTGGGCAGGCGGCATCATGAAAACTTCCTTTGACAACCTGGATATCCATATCCCCAGCGAATACATGTTTGTTTGGGGAGATAAGGGCAAAACCTTTGCCAATTGTGACAACGTTTCCGAACACCCGATAGATCGTGTATGTGAGGAATTGGCAAAGCTCATCAAAGAGTATCCGGATCGCCTTACGATGGCTTCCACCGGAGGGCCTGTAACCGGAAATGACGCAATGGACAAAGCCGGCTGGCAATCCAATACCAAAAAGCTGGAAGCAGCAGGTGCGATGGGCATAGAATATTCGCTCTCCTGCCCTCAGGGTGGAGATGGCACCCATGGCGACATCGTGGCGCAGGACCCGGGACTTACTGCTAAGATCATAGATTGGGTGATGGAGATCTCGGATCCGGGTATCCCCAAGCTCTTCAAACTAACCGGCGCGGTTACCGCTATTTACCCCATCATCAGCGCGGTAAAAGAAGTGCTGGATCGCTACCCCGGGAAAAAAGCGGGAGTTACCCTTGCCAATACTTTCCCCACTTTGGGTTTCAGACCCGGAAAAGGAGATTGGGATGCTGGAATAATCGCCGGCATGAGTGGTGAAGGCGTATTACCCATCAGTTACCTTAGTCTGGCGCGCGCCGGAGGCATGGGCGTATTTATCAGCGGAAACGGCGGCGCCATGAATCACCACGATGCGGCAAACTTCCTGGCTTTGGGCGCAGGAAATGTTCAATTCTGCACTCTGCCGGAACGCTATGGATATGGGATTATTGATGAACTGGAAAGCGGACTCAGTCACCTCCTTCAAGAGCGGGGCATCAAAAGTGTTAGCGCATTAATCGGGATTGCTCAACCGAAGCCGATTACAGACTTCATGGAACTCGAGGCCAAGCACAAGCACAGTTCTTTGAAGGACAAAGATCTCTGCGTGAAGTGCGGGAATTGCACCCGCTGCCCCTATCTGGCGATTGAACTGGACGCGGAGGGCTATCCAACTATCGACGAAGACAAATGCATGGGCTGCAGCCTCTGTGTGCAGCTTTGCTGGACCAATGCGCTGGAGATGGTGGAAAACCACAAGTAATACAAGTGCAACAATATATAAAAAAACCCGCCGGCAAAGGCGGGTTTTGTATTGCTTATTTAGAAGCTAACAGTACTCTTGCGTAGCTGATACAAGCGCAGCATAAAGGGCTCCATGGGGCAGCGCGAAGCTATTGCGCTATCGCTTAATGAAGCAGGGTCTGTTGCTAGATAATCTGCGGGTTTGTAGTTACTTAGTGATCTCAGCAGTTCTTCGGCGAGATTGTTCCAGAAGGGGATATCGGCAGTAGCCGGAGAGATGAGCCCCAAGCTGTAGAACAAGCGGCTTAGTTCCGCAAAGAGATTGGACTTTTCGGGATTCACAAAGCGGGAGATCTTTCCGCTATCGCCCAGGGCGCAGCCCTCTATCTCCAGGAAGTTGGGAGCGGGCAGAATGAGGTCGCAAGAACTATCCTGCGGGATGTATGGGCAGATGGCGATCTTGAATCCGGCATTTGCGGAGGGGGCATTGCCAAAGGCTATTGCCAGATTAACTGGATCTGTATCCACAGGGACAGGCTTCATCGCCAGAAATCCACCGTAATTCATGTAATCCGTTGTGGTTAATATGTTATCGGGCTGGGCGGTGTTCCATATAGTAGCAGCGAGGCTCTGGGATATCTGATTCTGGTTGTAGATAAAGAGTGCAGAATCCCTATTTTCCACTTGCTCGATGCTGTCTGCCAGACGGTCTGCAAAACGCACAAAAGGATCATCCTGAGGGAAGGCTACCAGGCTGAGCTTCGAGCCCCTGCGTTGCTGCAAGCGGATCAAAGTCATTAGAGTGCGATTCAGCTTGCCCACTACC
>CAZJJH010000164.1:0-4480 GCA_964546265.1 uncultured Candidatus Cloacimonadota bacterium | reverse complement strand
CGGATCTGGCTGATACTAATCTTCAGTTTCAGGGTGCCTGCCAGTAAGCGGGGTAGATCCTCAAACGCGATCAGTTCCGTGGGCAGAATACGCAGGATTCCGTCGTCGTTCCCATTGAAGCCGCTTTTATTGCCCAGGACGTAATATACTTTGCCGATTTGGATGCTATCGATGTAGCGGTTGAAATCCCGGTTAAACAGAGATACTTCAAATCTGCCATTCAGATCTTCCAGTTCCACAAAGGCGATAGGGTTTCCCCTGGAATCCTTTTTACGAGTGATATTAGATACAATGCCCACGATCTGCAGATCCGTGTTCTTGCTTTTTCCGCTGATCGAGTTGGCATTGCACAGCTGGCGCACCAGATTGCGATATTCAAATAGGGGGTGCCCGCTCATGTAGAAGCCCAAGACGGATTTTTCCATATCCAGCTGATGCAGATAGGTCCAATCGTCAATACTGGGCAGTGGAGGGAAATAATCGTCACTATGATCGTCCTCAGAGATCAAATCAAAGAGACTGGTTTGTCCGCGCTTACGATCCTTCTGATCTCCTGATGAAAGCGCCAGGGCAGATTCGATTACTGCCCATTTTTGTGCCCTGCTGCCTTCCAGTTCATCCATTGCTCCGGAGGCGATCAGGCTTTCCAACACAGTTTTATTTACCGCAGAGCTGTCCAATCTGGAGCAGAAGCTGAAAATATTGGTATATGCGCCATTTTGGTCCCGATCTTCGATAATGGCTTTCATCGCCGCTTCTCCAAGATTCTTGATGGCGCGCAAGCCAAACAATACATCGCAGTCGTGTACGCTAAACTCCGCATTGCTACGATTGATGTTGGGAGGGATAATATTGATGCCCATGCTTTTACATACTTCAATTTTGATGGGCACATCGCTGGGATTATCTTCCAGAGACAGCAGCGCTGCCATAAACTCTACCGGGTAATGTGCCTTGAGCCATGCGGTATGGTATGCCACCAATGCATAGCAAGTGGCATGGCTTTTGTTAAAGGCATATTCAGCAAAACGCAGCCAATCCTGCCAGATCTTCTCAATAGTGGATGCCGGTACTCCGTTCTGAGCTGCTCCGGCAATGATTTTTTCCCGGAATTTCATCATCAATTCCGAATTTTTTTTGCCCATTGCCTTACGCAGTGTATCTGCTTCTCCGCCGGATAGTCCACCCAATTCCCGGGAGATCTGCATTACTTGTTCCTGATAGATAGTTACACCATAAGTGCCCTTCAATGCGCTTTCCACCAGCGGGTGATCGTAACTAACTTTCTCCTTGCCATGCTTTCTGGCGATGTAGCTATCGATAAATTGCATGGGCCCCGGGCGATACAGAGCCACCATTGCGATCAGATCCTCAAACATATTGGGTTTCAACTCGGTGAGATATTTGCGCATTCCATCGCTTTCAAATTGAAAAACCCCATCCGTTTCGCCTTTGCTTAGCATTTTATATACTTTCCGATCGTCCAGCGGGATGGCATCTACATCAATATCTACATTGTGGCTTTCTTTTACCAGATCCACGGTTTTCTTTATCAAGGTAAGAGTCTTCAGGCCCAGAATATCCATTTTGAGCATTTTCAGCTCATCCAGCCATTTTCCTTCATACTGTACCAGGATTACCTTTTCTCCATCTTTTTGCACACTGCACGCCAAAGGAACATATTCCGTAAGGTCTCCAGGGGCTATCACTACTCCCGCAGCGTGAATGCCGGTTTGCCGGATCAGCCCTTCCAATACGATGGAATGTTTCAATATACTTTGATACAGTTCGTTCTGATTGATCAGATTTACAAACTCCGGGAATTGCTTTTGAGCATCTTCCAGGCTCTTTACCAGTCCCGGCATGGTTTTAGTTATGGTATTGGCATCGGCTGCGGGGACTGATAACACCCGGGCGACATCTTTGATAACGCTTTTGGGACCCAAAGTTCCATAGGTAATGATCTGAGTCACGCTTTCGCGATTATATTTCTGAACTATAAAATCAATCACTTTGCTACGCCCATGAGCGCAAAAATCGATATCGATATCCGGCATGCTTACCCGATCCGGGTTCAAAAAACGCTCGAAGAGCAAACCATATTTGATGGGATCAATTTTTGTGATATTCAGCAGATAGGCGATGATGCTACCTGCAGCGGAGCCTCGCCCGGGGCCCACCGGAACATCCCGCATGCGGGCGCTGTCGATGATATCTTTTACCACCAGGAAATATCCTTCAAAGCCCATGCGCTTGATTACGCCAAGTTCATAATTAATCCGCTCCTCCACCACGCCATCCAGCTTGGGATACTTATGTTTGGCTGCTTCAAAACAGAGATGTCTTAAGTAATCTCCCATTTCGGGAAATTCTTCCGGAGTATCTACTTTGGGTAGCAAGAATTTATCGTAGCGCAATTCCAGATTGATGCGCTCGGCAATTTTCAGGGTGTTTTCATAGGCCTCAGGAACCTCGGGGAAGATCTCGCGCATTTCCTGCGGAGTTTTAAAATAAAGCTGGGTTGTGTTATAGCGCATGCGAGCCGGATCATTTAGCAATTTGCCGGTCTGGATGCAGAGCAGGATATCGTGAGCTTCGTGATCTTCCTGATGCAGATAGTGGCAGTCGTTAGTTAGCACCAGGGGGATATCGCATTCTTTTGCCAGAGCGATAATCTTTGGCATCACGATTTTTTCCTGTTCCAACTGGTGATTTTGGATTTCCAGATAGTAGCGGTCGCCAAAAAGTTCCTTATACCACAACGCGCTCTGCCTGGCCTCACGATCCCGGTTATTCAATAGCAGTGATGCCACTTCGCCTTTGATGCAGGCAGAAAGGCAGATCAGACCTTCGCTATATTGCTGCAAAAGCTGTTTCGAGATGCGCGGCTTATAGTAAAACCCTTTTATATAGGATAGGGAAGAAAGCTTCATGAGATTTTTGTAGCCTGTAAAATTCATGGCCAGCAACACGAGATGGTAACGGGGATCATTTTTGCTTTCATCTTTTTCGATGTCGCCATTAATAATGTATGCCTCTGTACCGATTATCGGCTTGATGCCGGCTTTTCGGGCAGTGTTGTAAAAATCTATTACGCCAAACAGATTGCCATGATCTGTGATTGCCACGGCTGGCATATTCAGTTCTTTAGCAAGCTTCACCATGCGGTCCACCCGGCAGGCGCCGTCCAATAAACTGTATTGGCTGTGATTGTGCAAATGTACAAAAGGCATTTTTTTCTCCATCTCTTCTTAAGGTTCATTCTTTGGAATCCACAGATATGTGTCAATCGAAAACATGCTCCGGATCAGTGCCCGGGCAAATAAGTAACTGCCCGGGTTTGTCTTACCGGAAACTACAGCCCAAAAGCAGCCGCTTTGCCTATCAACAAACTTCATGAAGGCTGTTTTTTAATGCTTCATGAAAGCCCGGCAGAAAAGCCACATGACTCTGAAGAAGGCATTATAAAGCTCCCAATGGTCAGTGACAATTTCGAGTGTTTTCGCCTTTTTCCGGAACTGCTTTAGATGCAAGAATCGGGATTGAGCTTGACAGCTTTATCTGCATATATATATTTACACAATAAAACTTAAGGAATAGAACATGGATTACAAAGAACAAGATACAAACTTTGAGCCCGAGAGCCCGGATTACAGCGCATATGAGAGTTCCGAACTGGAGCGATTGTTCGAAAACGCCGAAACCGATAGTGAAGCATATACTGCCATCATGGAAGAACTTACTCAAAGAGGATACAATTTCGAGCAAGAACCCGAAGACACCCTGCCCTTGGATGCTATACCCTCCCCTCCCCAAAAATTGCGCTACAGCGTAACAGGTACCCGCTTATGGAATTTTGCCGCCCTGCTGATCGGAATTTTGGGAGCCGCATTTTTCTTGAAGATTCAGACCAGCTTTGGAGAGATAGATCAATCCCTTCGCGTGATGGTTTATTCCATGGTAGCATTGCTTGTTTCGCTTAGCTACATCATTAGTGGCATCAGGCTTCTGGCAAACCACAAGGATCAATCCAACCCCTTGCGCAAGGTGCCCACCTTCGAATATTGGTTCCTGTGTGTGTTGTGGTTTGGTTTTGCCGCTTACGAAATCTACATTAGTATCAGCAGTTTTATGATGTATTACAATATGCAGTTAGGCGCTCATATTGCCCTCTATGCCACCGTTCCATCCATCACTATGGCTGTATTCAGTTTTCTGTTGGGGATGGCGATGCTGTATCTGGCAGTGGAATTGAAAGTAATGCCCCAATCCGATCCCAATTTGCCTTTTTAGATAAAAAATAGGATGCAAGATGGCAAAATTCATGCTTGTTTTTGTCCATATTCTTTTGCTTGTGCTTCTGCCAAATTTTTTGACGGCAAAAGACAATTTGCTGGGTCTGGATTTTGGATTTGCTTTTTCCCGGGCAAGCAAGGTACTGATAGATAACGGCTTTACTCCGGATCAGCCGGATTCGCTT
>CAZJJH010000163.1:0-4513 GCA_964546265.1 uncultured Candidatus Cloacimonadota bacterium | reverse complement strand
AAATGTTCGCCAGTCTGAGCCATTACATAGAGCACTCCGGAGTTTGTAATGCCTATAATATCCAGAGAACCATCCCGGTTAATATCTGCGCAGATCAAGCCCCCGGCTATCGGGGCGTCTATAGCTTGTTGAAATTCGATCCCTGCTTCGCCGATCAGGTAGATATCGCTATTGGTAGCAATGGCATATCTGGCGTTATTCAGGATCACCGGGCTCCCCGTAATAACAGAACCAAGTTCCTGACCAAAATCTGCATTGATGATACCCCCGGCACCGATAGCCAGGGCATTGCCATTGCGGGTGCCCAATACAATCTGCATGGGCCCATCGGCATAAAACCTGCCTACCGCCAGTTCAGATTGCACCGCGGAATCCAGCTGCAAGGGAAATCCCGGCGCGTCTGATCCATCGCTTTGTATTACATACAGTTTCCCGTCCAAACCGGTAGCGATTACCTCATTTTGAGAATCATCATTTATGTCTGCGATTACCGGGCTAAAAAGAAAGGCTGTGGCGCTGCTGTAATCGAAGATCTGCTCTCCCTCCAGATTCATCGCCACAATGTTCCCCGTGCGGCTGCTTATTGCCAGATCATCTCCGTCCAGGTTATCGATCTGCGCCATTGCGCTACTGCGAAAGATGCTCAGTTCCTCTTCTGTCTGGAAATTTGCATATTCCTGACCATCGGAAGCGATCAAGTGCGCCATGCCAAACACATCCAGATACATGATGTCTTTATTGCCGTCTCCATCAAAATCTCCCACGATGGGGGCGGATTTGCCTGCATTGGCAGTTTCCCAGGGGAAACGACCGTCCAAAAGAGTTACTTCAAAGCCGGCATCGTAATATTTGATCCCCGTACTGAGATTTGTCTCGGGATCGAAGGATTCCACTGCCAGCCGGATGTTAAAGTTTCCAAAATTCAGATCCACAGGCATGGTGAAACCAAAGGCAATATCTTGAGGACTGCTCTCTCCGGGTAAAAGCTGATCCAGAAGAATGCAAGTTCCGTCCGTTTCGACTCCCGCAGGAATGTCCACCACCCGGATGGATACCTGATACGCAGTGCCCCAGCCTTCCGCGTTACTTACCACAGGGCGCAGGATGATGCTTTCTCCGGGATTTATCGTGCCATCGCCATCTCCATTGCTGTCGTCAAATTCATAGCTTTCCAGGCTCAACATTGGCAGGGCAGGATTTGCCAGTTTCACTTCTACAGAAGGATCCCCAAAGAGAATGGTTTCCATATAGCACCAACGCATTACATCGCTGCTCAGCGCCGCATTGAGATTTTCCAACCGGCAATAGTCCAGTGCCGCGCCCAATTCGCTCTGATCTTCCTGAAAAATGCCGATGAAGAATTGACGATCGTAGAACTGGCTGGCTCCATCGATTCCACCCGGCATATACCAGCCATAACGGGTATTGCCCACAAAGGAAAACAGCCCGCCGGAAGCGGTGATCAGGTTTTCGGCTACGCTTTCGCCATCTCCGGAAGTGCGTTGATCAAATGCGGCGGGATAGCAACCCTGGGAAAACAGAAAGCCATATTCAGTATTTTGAAGTTGATTTGCTGCGCTGCCGCCCAGACCCATCAAGCTAACCTCGTTGGCATGCCCCATGTGGTTCATGACGTTTACGCCCGCATTAATGCTATTCATTACCGAAACCGCGCTGTAGGTGCCATCTCTTTGATATTGAGTGCTATAACTGTAATCCTGCGGCAGATATTGCGCCACGTCATCCTTGTAATCTCCTCCCCAGGTTAGGGGATTATTATTGAGGTTTTCTCCATAGAATACTGCCACATTATTGCTGAAAGTATCGTTATCCACATAGTAACGGATTTTGTGGAAGATGTTGTTGAACTCATAGAGGGTCTCTGCCGGAAAACGGCCAATACGAATCTCCGGGATCATATCAGCATTATCCTGCATTTCCCCATATATCTCGTTCCCATTGGCATTCCAATTGCCATCCAGATTGCTATAATACAAATCCGAAGGCATGCGATTGTCCACAGTGCTGCCCACTCTGCCAAACACCCCGCGTTCCGGAACAATCTCGTCGTCTCCACCCAGGATCACATATTCCAGGGGATTGGGGGTATCCAGCCACAAAAGATAGGCATCAAGAATAAAATTGCGCACTTTTTCGGCATTATCCACCCCTGTATAGTTCGCATAGATATATTCTGTGCTGAAGATACCGGTGCTGATTCCATGGCTCTCACGCCAGGCAGCATATTCATCGAACCAGGGCATGCGGGCTTCATTGGTGATGATAATCATGTTTTTGGCCTGGGCAGGATCCAGATTGCGACTGATGGAACGAATCCGACCTGCACTTTGGTAGCTACTGATGGTCTGCGGATTCTTTACCAAAGAACTCAGCACCCGCCGGGTGCCGGGCTGAAGATTAAGATGGCGGGATTGCCTTTCGGCAAGCTCCGGATCCGGCACGCTTTGCAGATCAAAAGTGAAGGATTCATATGCCCGAACTTCTTTTTTTACCGGGTTATAGCGAATGGGATACAGATTGAACATTGCCACAGCATAACCACGATAGTATTGAGTGCCCAGATATTCGAAATCCCGATAAGGGAAAAAGGCATCGTTGCCATACACTTCCGCATCCGCAACAGTAGCTTTAGCCGGAATATCGGATCGGGAGATCGGCACTTGCTCTCTGGCAAAATCTATCGATATGCCTTTTGCAGCTTCTTTATCGCGTCCCCAGCTAATGCTGGCTCCGCTGTATTCCTCGCCATATGGTAAGAGGACATTCAATTTATAGTAATGCAACATCGGTTGACCCGGCTGGATCAGCAGGGCGTAATCCTTGCTGTTCAGCTCGCGGGTATCAAACGCAGTGTCCATAGTAATTTCCAGCGCTCCAGCAAGGGCAACGCCAAGCATCAATGTTATAATAATCAGTAGTTTACGCATATTTTTTCTTCCATGATTTATTTCTTTTATACAAAAAACTTTAGCCATAATACAGAATCTCAAAGCCCCGTATAAGTCAAGAACAAATTGCTCAACCTCCGCCAAAAGCCTGATTTTAATTGCCACATCACTTCTAAAGAGAACCTGGCAACGTCCATATCTCCCTAACGCCTTTTTGTGATACACGCCCAGCCCCACATCCCCCCAATGCTTTAGCCCGGCTTTAACAATGCTTCAAGCTTGGATTCTCCCATGGCGACAGCAAAATCCAAGCTTGAAGCCTCGCTAAAGTCCGGACAAAGCAATCAGGGAGCAAAAGGAATTTGGGTAGTAAGTCTGTTCTGGCAATTGATCTTTTTTAAGCCTCAAAAGAGGCGAGATTGCATCTGCGGTTTGGAGCAGCATATCCAATATACGCATCAGAATGTTGCTGCCTCTCTTTCCATCACACTCCCCTCCCGGCATTTTTCCCATTTTCTGTGAGGCATACGCTTTTAGAAACAAGGGTCTTTCCCCGTTTTTCTTGACAGGCAAGCAAGAGCATGAAATCTGCATCCACGGTGATGGAGTTCACCTTATAACCGCCCATGGGGCTGATGACTCCTGGATTATAGAAGATTAAGGATTTACAATAAGAGTATCAGTCTGATGATTGCCGTCATTGTGTTGGGCGGCTGGGCACTTGGCAGAATATTCCAAAAGCTGAAAGTACCGGGAATTTTGGGAATGCCGTTGTGGGGGCTATCTGTAAGGATCATCTGGTCGCAAAAAATACCTTCTTCATTGTGGGAGATCACTCCCTTTTTCAGCTCTCTTGCTTTGATTGTGATCCTGCTACGTGCCGGATTGGGTATCAACCGTAAAATGCTGCGTCAGACGGGCGTAACAGCTATTTTGTTGGGTTTTGTTCCCTGCCTTATAGAAGCCGGAGGCTTGATTTTGGCTCTATATTATATAATGGGCTTTCCTCTTGCCATCTCAGCGCTTACGGCTTTTATGCTTTCTGCAGTCTCTCCTGCCGTGGTGGTGCCGGGCATGCTGGATCTGAAAGCTGGTGATTATGGAGCAAAAAAGCAAGTGCCGACCCTTATCCTTGCCGGTGCTTCGGTTGACGACGTGGTAGCCTTCAGCTTCTTTACTCTGGCACTATCTGCGGCTCTTTCAAATGAAGTGAATGTACTCAAAAGCTTACTGAGCATCCCCTATTCTCTGGGAGGCGGAGTAGCTTTGGGCATAATCCTGGGCTTTGCTATGCTCTGGTTTTTTAAGACATTGAAGCACAAGCTGCGAGCCACAGAGAAGTTGCTTGTGCTGATGTGTCTTTCCTTCTTTTTGCTGGAGTTTGGCGCTTATATCGGGATTGCCGCGCTTTTGGGAACTATGACGATCGGCTTCGTAATCTTCGAAAAAGAGAATCTCCTTGCTCATGAACTTTCCCGAAAGCTCTCCAAATGGTGGGTGATAGCGGAGATCATCCTCTTTGTTTCCATCGGCATGAGCGTGAAAGTGCACTACATCTCAGCCGCCGGATTCAAAGCACTATTGGTTATCGGGATCGGGCTCGC
>CAZJJH010000162.1:0-4515 GCA_964546265.1 uncultured Candidatus Cloacimonadota bacterium | reverse complement strand
AGGTTTGGAAGCGGAGATGAACGATCCGAATTTTTGGAACGACCAGAATCTTGCGAAAAAAACCAGTAAACGCTTTTCTCAGCTGAAAGATGAGCTGGAACACATTAAGAGACTGGAATCTACCAAAGAAGAATTGGTTACCTATCTTGATTTTCTGGATGAGGACTTTTCTGAAGAAATGCTTGAAGAAGCGGTGATAAAGCTTCCCGCAATCCGCCAGTTTACCGAAAAAGCTGAAATCGAATGCCTTTTGAACGATAAATACGATCACAACGATGCCCTGTTTACCATCCATGCCGGGGCGGGTGGCACAGAAGCTCAGGATTGGGCACAAATGCTGATGCGCATGTACATGCGTTGGGCAGAAACCAATAAATATACTTTCAACGTTATAGACAGCCTTCCCGGAGAAGAGGCAGGCATCAAAAGCGCAACGATCGAGATCGGAGGAAATTTCGCTTACGGCTTGCTAAAAAGCGAGATCGGAATCCATCGCTTGGTGCGCATGAGCCCGTTCAATTCACAAGGGAAGCGGCAAACCTCATTTGCTTCCGTGTTTGTATATCCGGAGTTTGACGACGATATCGAAGTTGAGATAGATAGCAAAGATCTAAAAATTGATACCTATCGTGCCAGTGGAGCAGGCGGCCAACATGTGAATACCACCGATTCTGCTGTACGCATAACCCATTTACCCACAAATATTGTCGTTAGTTGCCAAAATGAGCGTTCGCAGATCCAAAACCGCGAGAAAGCCATGGCAATCCTTAAAAGCCGCCTGTATCAGTATTATGAAGAATTGCGCGAAGCTGAGAAGAAGAATCAGGAAAGTTCCAAGACTGAGATTGGCTGGGGAAATCAGATTCGTTCTTACGTATTTCAACCATATCAAATGGTGAAAGATCACCGCACCAATCATGAAAGCGGTCAGGTGGACAAGATAATGGATGGGGATCTGGATCCCTTCATCTATGCCTGGTTGAAGATGAGCGCAAAAACGAGGATGGATGGCTAAAGACTATAAAAAGCTGCTCCGGGAGCTGGATCTGAATAACTTGCCCCGCCATATTGGCATCATCATGGACGGTAACGGCAGATGGGCAAAAAAGCGCATGCAGCCCAGGCTTTTTGGGCATCGCGCCGGTGCTAAAGCCATTCGTAAAGTGGTGGAACTGGGAGTGGAGCTTCAGCTTGAATTACTTACTTTTTATGCTTTTTCCACCGAAAACTGGAACCGTCCTCAAGACGAAGTAAACGGCTTGATGAAGCTCTTGATTGAGTATCTCACGGATGAGATCCCGGAATTAAACGAACAGAATATCCTGGTAGATTTTATCGGTTCAGAGGCAGGCCTGGATCCAGAGTATCTTGCAAAAATCCGCTTGCTTGCTGCTGAAACACATGCAAACACCGGGATGAAGGTAAATATCGCCTTTAACTATGGCGGCAGATTGGAGATCGTAGAAGCTATTAAAAAGCTTAATCCAGAGCAAATACAAGCTCTTACTCCAACGAATTTCAAGGACTATCTGTACACTGCCGGACAGCCGGATCCGGATCTTATCATTCGCACCAGCGGGGAATACCGGCTCTCGAACTTCCTGATCTGGCAGGCGGCTTATGCAGAGCTTTACATTACAGACACCCTGTGGCCGGATTTTGGCAAAATAGAAATGATCAAGGCGATCAAAGAATTTCAGAAGAGAAGCAGGAGATATGGCGGAGTATAGAATATGAGAGAACTAAGTAAGAGAATTTTTGTTTCCGTAATATTTATCCCAATATTGATCCTGGCCCTCTATTTCGGAGGGATTCCGCTGTATCTGATGTTTCTTTTTGTAAGTGTGATGGGCTCTCAGGAGTATATTGCCATGATGCGCAACGCAGGGATAGATATCTCTCAATATTGGATATTGCTAAATCCTATCATATTTTCCGCAGGTGTGTTTTTCCCGGGTATCCATCTTAGCCTCATCTGGTTGACATTACTGATAACGATGAGCGACGCAGCTATCAAATGGAACCGGCAAACCAGTGTGCCAAGGATGTTTGCCTCTTTCTGGGGCTCCATATATACAGCACTGATGCCGGCAATGATCGTAATGATTAGTTGGCAATTGCATGTTAAGAAAATTTTACTTGCCTTAATTCTGCTGATATGGATAGTGGATACGGTAGCGTACTTCGTGGGGATGCGTTTCGGTAAGAAGCGTAATATCACGCCTATAAGCCCCAAGAAGAGTCGCGAAGGTTTCATTGCCGGCTTACTTGCTCCCGCAGTGATTTCATTTATATTGTACATATGTGGTTTTAGATATTTTTCGGCTCAGGAACTTGCACTACTGGTGGTTGCTTCCGGGTTTTTTGGACAACTGGGAGACCTGCTGGAGTCTATGCTGAAAAGATATTGTGATGTGAAAGACAGCTCAAGATTGATACCCGGGCATGGTGGAGTGTTGGACAGAACAGATAGCATCCTGCTGGCAGGGAGCTTTTTGTATGCTGCTTTGGCCATGCTGATCAATTTATGAATACAGTGAAAAAAATGTGTAATTTCATGGAGGAAATTATGAAAAGAACACTAACAACCTTGCTAATGCTTGCAGCGCTGACTCTTGTCTTTGCGCAGGCAAACGGTCTCTTCTTCAGTGAATACATTGAAGGAAGCTCCAATAACAAAGCTTTGGAAATCTTCAATGGTACCGGAAATACGGTTGACCTAAGTCAATATACCGTAAAACTCGGTTCAAATGGAAACGACTGGGGAAATACACTTACTTTGGAAGGTTCCCTGGATAACAACTCTGTTTACGTAATCGCCAATGCTGGAGCAGATGCCACTATCCAAGCCGTAGCAAACGTAACCAGCACCGTTACCTATTACAATGGCAACGACGCTGTGGCCCTGTTTCAGGGAGATACCATGATCGATATCATCGGTGTGTACCAGGAAGATCCCGGAACCGCCTGGGATGTAGCCGGAGTAACTGGAGCTACTGTAGAACATACCCTTATCCGTAAACCCCATATAGTTCAGGGAAATCTGGATTGGGCTTCTTCTGCCGGGACAAATGCTGATAATTCTGAATGGTTGGTGGAATCCCAAAACTATTTTGAAAACATCGGTAGCCATGTGTTCAATCCCTCCGGTGGCGATATTGCAGGAACTCCCACATTCGATCCTCCTGCCGGAGCCTACATTCAGCCCGTCAACGTATCCATATCTTCCGCAACCGCCGGCGCTACAATTCGTTACACTCTGGATGGAAGCGAACCTACCGAAAGCTCTCAGCTTTATTCCAACCCCATCAATGTAGCCGCAAACACGACAATCAAAGCCAAAGCCTGGGCTGACGGATATGAACCATCCTATACTGCTACAGCAGCATATGTATTCCCGATTGCCATCGAAAACATCGCCCAGCTGCGTGCTCAGGAAGCGGATAACAGCACGATTTATTACCTGGCAAATGATGTGATCCTCACTTTCAAGCAAAGCCTCAGAAACCAGAAATTTGTGCAGGATGCCACTGGAGCAATTCTTATCGACGACCAACCCGGAGCCATCGTAAGCAATTATGAAATTGGCGATGCCATCAATGGGCTTACAGGTAAATTGAATCTGTATTTTGAGACTCTGCAATTTGTTCCCACTATGGATCCCGGTCCTGCCGTATCCAGTGGTAACCATATTTCGGTGCCTACCGTGACCATTGCTGATATCAATGGCGACATCGGTGTGGGTCAATATCAATCCAGATTGGTCTTTATCAACGACGTGGAGTTTGAAAACGCCACTGGAAACTACGCCACTAATCCTGCAGTGAACTACAACATCAGCGATCCTACCGGTGCCATGACTTTCCGCACTGCTTTCTACGATGTAGATTATATCGATACTCCCATACACACTGGCGTTATCACCCTCAGAGGAATCATTGCCCACTATCAGGAAACTGCTCAGATCACTCCCAGAATGTTGGCAGATTTTAACGCTGTGTCCAATAATGACGAAGTGCAAACTCCTGCCCAGGCTGCTCTGATCGGAAACTATCCCAATCCTTTCAACCCCGAAACCACTATCCAATTCCAAATGGAAACAAACGCTCCTGCCCGGATAGATATCTTCAATCAGAAGGGTCAGATCGTAAAGAGCTTCAATGTGGATATGGCTCCCAAGGGCATGAATTCACTGGTTTGGAATGGTATGGATAACAGTGGTAACGCAGTATCCAGCGGAGTGTATTTCTTCCGGCTCAGATCCGGTAGTTACAGCTCCACCAAGAAAATGGTTCTAATGAAATAAATCTTGAACATCAAGAGCAACCTGTACAGCCTGTTAGCGATATGTATATGGTCTTCTCTGGAGCTCGCCGGAAAGCTTTTAGGGGAAGGGATATCTCCCTTTGCCATCACTGCCTGGCGATTTCTGATCGGGGGAGCCGTGATACTGCCCTTTGCGGTTGCACAGGGGCTCAAAGATAAAGTAAAACTTACAGTAAGCAGCATACTTAC
>CAZJJH010000161.1:0-4561 GCA_964546265.1 uncultured Candidatus Cloacimonadota bacterium | reverse complement strand
TGATGGCGAATACCTTCGCTATTACCTGGCTGCGAATGCTCCTGAACGCCAGGATGCCGATTTTAGTTTTAAGGACTTCCAGCTTAAGGTGAATGGCGAATTGAACAATGTGTTGGGAAACCTTGCAAACCGTGTATTTGCTTTTAATGCAAAACACTTCGGAGACTCTATATCACAGATAGACTTAGATGCAGAGTGTATAAACATATTAAACATAGCAGATAGAGCAGTTAGAGACATTGGGATTTCCTATAAAGATTATCAGGTAAAACGCAATACTAAGCAGATTATGGATATAGCCAGATTGGGAAATCGCTTCTTTGATGAACGAAAACCCTGGCTGGCGATTAAAGAAGACAAAACCCACGTCCAGCAAACTCTTTGGGTATGTGCAGCCTTGTTACAAAGAATTAGCGTTGTGCTCTACCCCATCCTGCCCAAACATATGCTAAAACTACGGGCAATGATGTCCCTGCCCCAAATGTTCACCTGGGAAGATGCTTTTTCTGCTGTTGATTATCAGATCAAGGATATTCAAGCATTGTTTTCTAAGATTGATGATTCTGCCATCGAAAAAGAATTGGAAAAACTCCATCGCATGGCAGTACCGGTAGAAGAAACTCAGTATGAGCCGATAAAAGAGCAGATCGATTTTGAGCAGTTCTCGAAAATGGATCTGCGGATAGCAAAAGTGCTTGCTGCAGAAGCAGTGCCGAAAACAGATAAACTCCTGAAGTTAAAAGTAGATTTGGGCTTTGAGCAGCGAGAGCTGATCGCCGGAATCGCTGCCTCCTACGAGCCTGAAAGCGTTATCGGGAAAAGCGTGGTAATGCTGGTAAACCTCCAGCCTCGCAAGATTCGCGGCGTAATGTCCAATGGGATGATCCTCGCTGCCCATTCAGCTGATGGCTTGCATCTCGTAATTCCAGATGGAGGCTCTTCGGGCTCTCCGGTTCAATAATGCGGCATCTGTTTGCAATCCTTATACTCTGTGTTTCTCTGCTTTACGCAGCTGAGATCAGAGAATCCACTTTGTATCTGGATGTCAATCTGGCAACTGCACCCAGCCTCAATATCAGCGGATCATCTTTCGAGTTTGTAGAAGAAAATCAGCTGTTTAAAGAGCAATGGCATGGGAAAGTTACTATAGAAATCGTAAACGATACTGCTGATACTCAATACGGGATCATTGAGCGCATAGAATCTACGGATAATCATCCGGATAGCGATGCGGTGCTCAACAGCCAGTTTGCCTGGGAAGACGGGCATCTGGTATTGAAGCACGAATACTGGTTCTTTTTGCCCCATAGTTTTGGGGATCTGGCGCAGGCCCAAGCTTACGCCTCATCAATGGGTTACACCTACAATCGCATTCAATCTATCCCGATCGTAAACTCCACGCTGAGAGTAAAGGACGAAGCGGGAAACACCTCATACTTCGAAAGCCCTCTTAAAATATACTCCGCTGAAAATATCTTGATAAACGGAATGCCTTATACCGGAGAGTTTGAACTCTGCATCAGAAAAGATAAGCTTGTTCTGAATCAAGTGCTTCCCTTGGAAGAGTATCTGGCAGGCGTAATCCCGAACGAAATTGGCAATTACAGCCCCCTGGAAGCGTTGAAAGCCCAGGCAGTGGCGGCTCGGAGCCATGCGGTAAGCTTGCTGATGTATAACCGCCATACTGCAGATGGTTACGACCTTTGCAACACCACACACTGCCAGGTATATAAGGGCAGATATCTGCGCAATGAACTCATAGAAGAGGCCGTAATGCAAACTGCCGGGGAGATCATGATGATAGACGGGAAAGTGGCAGACGCTACCTATCACAGCAGTTGCGGAGGCAAAACAGATTCGTCTCAAGCCATTTGGAAAGGAAAGCCCATCCCCCATCTTGATGGCTCTAGCTGCCTGGCAGAGGCAGAAAGATATGACCTTACCAGCGAAAAAGGCATCAACGCCTGGCTTAAAGTAAAACCGGACACAAGAAACATGAGCTCCTGGGAACGATCCACTCTCTTTTGGACACGTACTATATCCACAAAGCAATTAGCACAAAACCTGAATCTAAAGAAAGTGAAATACATAGAAATCCTTTCCCGGGGGAGATCGGGCAGAATCCTGAAACTGAAAGTAGCGGGAGATTCCAACCTAATTCTGGAGGGAGAGTACAACATTCGCAAAGCATTTGGTTCTTTACCATCCTCAATGTTTGTCTTTAAGTTCAATAAGGGTAAGAGTGTGTATTATCCCGGCACCCAGATCCAGATTGAAGGGCGGGGATCCGGCCATGGCGTTGGCTTGTGCCAGGTAGGCACCTTGCGCAAAGCCAGGGACGGAGTAGATTATATAACGATACTCAAGACCTATTACCCCGGGATTGAGTTAAATTCAGAGTGGATGCATGATGAAAAATAACAGCAAGCTCCTTAGAGGAAGCATAGAAGACAATCAATTCAGGCTTTTTGCAGCAGATACCACAGATATCGTTCAGAAAGCCAGGGATCTTCACGATCTATTTCCTCTGCCGTCAATACTCATGGGCAGACTCATCAGCGCGGTTGCCTTGATGAGCGGAGAGCTAAAAGCCCCAAAAGCAGAAATCTCCCTCCAGGTTGATGGAGATGGAATCCTCAAAGGTGGCATAGCCATCGCAGATAAGGAAGGTAACATAAAGGCATATGCCTATGAGCCCAAGCTTTGGCTTAAGGAAAGCGGACAGAACTTTGAGGTAGGCAAAAATCTTGGCAGGGGATATCTGAGTGTTATCCGGCAAAGCGGGCTTAAGGAACCTTACACAGGGAAGATAGAACTGCTGGATGGAGAAATTGCCACAGATCTGGCAGCTTACTATGATAGAAGCGAACAAACAGCTTCAGCAGTGAATCTGGGGATATTGATCGACAAATCGGCAAAGATCCGAGCAGCAGGCGGAGTTTTGATACAACAGCTTCCCGACGCGGACCCAGCCCTGACAAAGCTGATCTTCGATAATTTGCAACAAACGCCCAATGTGTCAGACCTAATGGATATGGGCTTATCCATTGATGATATTCTTAAGAGATTCATCCTGAAGAATCTCAGATGGCAGATCAATCAGGAAAGCCCCTTACAGTATCTATGCAACTGCAGCAAGGAACGCTATGCCAGTGCCTTACGTATGTTGGGCAAAGCCGAACTTCTAACTATGTTGGATGGCATCGAAACCGTATGTCATTACTGCAACAGGAACTATACCTTTAGTCCCTCCGATATCAATCAACTCATTCAGAGCCTGGATCAAACCGATGAAAAGCTTTAGAATAATTTCCTTTATCCTCTTATTAACTACAGCGCTTGGGGCAATGGTGACTGCGGATGATTTGCGCTTTTTGATGGACAAAGAACAGTTTCAGATTATCGCAAAATACAAGTCTGATTTTATGCTCTTGAAACACTCAGAAGAACGGGAAGCAAGAAACACACTTCTGGAGTATGCTCAACGCAGCAAAGACATTGATCTTGCCAAAGAACTGCACTACTTAATTGCTAGGGATTTTGGCAGTCTGGAAGATGCCCTGCAATGGTTGATCTTAGAAAGTGCTGCCCCGGATTCCAGCGAAATACTGCTCCGCTCCACTGTATTGCAAAACAGTTTTGTGAACCCGGTGGACTCTCTTGTGTTTGCTCATTACATCTCCAGCGGAGGTGAGGACGATATCCTGACGCTGATCCAGAACTTACCAGAGTATAATGGAATCATTGAAGCTACTGCCAAGAGTGTGATGGATGAGATTTCCACCCAGGCCAGCAGCTATGACGCCCTCGAGTTGATCGCCTCCTTCGAGCAGAGCTATCCAAATTCCATGTGGCATCAGGCAGCATACTATTATGAATTGTATCATCTAGCTAAACTTGGGGATTATGAAAAACTCTTTCAAGTAATGGACGATAAGCGCTACCGCTCTGCCGCACACGCTTACATCAGTAGCCTTTACATACTAGGTCCCAGTTTTAGAAGAGAAAGCCTTGGGATTCGCCCCAATGAAGACCAGTTACAATATGCCCGTGAGTGCCTGCAATTTGCAAAGTCAAGCGATTCTGCCAATATCCTCTTTGATACGTATGAGGGCGCTGATTGGCAAAACCGCATCAAGTTACAAATTGCCAAGGCTTCTTACTACAAAATGATAGCCGCATTAAGCCGCTTTGGTGATGAGCCAGATAATGTAGCCATATTGCCCAAAACTATGCGAAAGCACACTCCGCTGAGTGATTTATTCGAAGGCATATCGTTTTCTAACAACGACAGGGGTGAACAGGCAGAATTATACTTCTGGCAAGGCCGATACTTGAGTCTTTTCGATGATGCCGCTAAGCTCAAGGAAGCCATCCGGCAATACGGAGAGTGCCTCATTCTGGGTGCACCCCGCAAACGATATGACGCCGATGCCCAGCAAGCAATTGCTGCCATCCTGGAAGCCAGAAAGATCAACAAGGATCCCCTCAGCTACCTACGTGAAGTATTTGGATACCAGGGCATCACTTTTGAGGACACGCATAGTTTTGACGATAAACG
>CAZJJH010000160.1:0-4595 GCA_964546265.1 uncultured Candidatus Cloacimonadota bacterium | reverse complement strand
GCGTTATCGAGATCTTCCAAATGTACTATTTCATTGGGAGAGTGCATATAGCGATTTGGTATGCTAAGCACTGCTGTTGCTACCCCGGAGCGTTGAGCATGGATGGCGTCGGCATCGGTGCCGGTGTGGCTGGGGCTTATCTCCAGTTGCAAAGGGATCTTGTGCTTTTTGGCGAGTTCTTGCAAGTGTTGGTTCACTGCGGGATGCACTGCAGCTCCCAAAGCCAGGGCAGGGCCTTTGCCCAGCTTTACATCGCCAAACTTACGCTTATCAGCTCCGGGGACGTCTGAAGTAAAGGTAACATCCACAGCGATCGCGATATCCGGCTCTATCTTGAAAGAGCTGGTTCTGGCACCTTTCATGGTGGTTTCTTCTCCCACAGAGGATACCGCAAAGTAATTTGCAACAAGTTTTGTGCTGGCAAGAGCTTTCATTACTGCTGAGGCAATGTATACGCCTACTTTGTTATCGGTGGCCTTACTTACGATTACGTTTTCAGCCAATTCTTCGATCTCACTGTGGAAGTTTACGATATCCCCGATCGAGACCCTCTTTTCGGCATCCTTCCTGTCCTTTGCGCCGATATCTACCCAGATATCTTCCATTTTCAGCTTGGGGCTCTCGGAATCTCCGCGGGACATATGGGGCGCATTTTTGCCAATAATGCCTCGAACAACTTTATCTTCATGATAGATGTTCAGGCGCAGACCGGGGAGCAGATTCACGTCAAATCCACCAAGGGGTTTTAGGTAGATATATCCGTTTTCATCGATGTAGTTAACCATAAATCCGATCTCATCGGCATGCCCTACGATCATTACCTTCAGATCTCCACTGCCACGTTTAAAGGCAATCAGGTTACCATTTATATCGGAAGAAATGTCGTCGCAGGTACCGCGCAAATATTCCTTAGTGATTTTTTGAGCTTTGCTCTCAAATCCGGAAGGGCTGGGGACGCTGAGGAGTTTGTATAGATAATCTTTATTAGACTTATTCATATCTCATCTCTTAGCAATTATTTGCTTCTTCATCGGCAAAAGGATTGATGGTTTTTTTTACGGCTGGTTTCTCATGGGGGATAAGGCAGAGAAATTTGAGGGTATCTTCTCCTACGTTTTTGAAGGCATGCATCATGCCGGGATCTACATACATTATATCGTTTTCGGCAAAAGGTAGTTCACCGCGTTCGGTTACCAGGGCACCCTTGCCGGAGAGGCAATAGAGTTCATGCTCCCAATCGTGCTGATGGTAGGGAGTATGGCCGCCGGGCTCTACTTCAAACATGCGCATGGCAAAGTTTGGAGCTCCGTCTTTCTGGCTAATCAGCCAACGGATTTTGGCGCCTTTGGCTCCTTCCACGTCAACAGACTCGAGTTCAACATTGGAGTAGTGTGCTACTTTCATGGTTATTCCTCCATTATCGGATTATTATTCTATGGACAAGATAAACGTTTTATCCTGCAAAACAAGCAAATGCATACAAAAAAGGTGGAGCATCCGGCTCCACCAAAGATATTGCTATAATCACAAGCAAATCAGGCTTCAGGTTCTGCTTCTTCTTCGTTTGTTTCCAGCGGCACTTCCTCGGCTTTGGCCTGGATATCGATATCTACCGAGCATTTGGCTACTTCGGGATAGAAATCATCGATGTATTCGCGAATGGTGTTCTCGATATCATCATGTTTATCCAGTATCTCCTGGCTGAAACGAACTTTAAGTGAAAGATAATTCATGGTTTGATTCAAATCGATCTTTGGGAATTCACCGTAAACATTTGAAAGGAATTCGGGGAGAGATTTGGAGAGCTTCACGGTTCCGTTTACTCTACGGTAGGTTTTCATGCCAAAATGGGCGGCAACAGCGGTTCCTCCGATGAAAAGCAGAGCTTTGAAGAACTTTTTCATTATTTAACCTCGTTATTTATAAATAGATTTGATTTTTCCCCAGCTACGGTTATGCACCGATACTGGCTGATTACTTTCGATATCAGAATCTGTTATGGGATTTAGCGAAAACTCACCAAAGCTGAAGCAAACGATTCCGGTAATGGAAGAATACTGGGATCCTGTATTCACCGTGCTTTTCGCCGCTTTTCCGGAAAAGCTTCCCAAAGAGACACTGCAAATGCCGGTGCCATCACTAACTGCCAGTCGGTTGCTGGAGCTTTTTCTGGCGGAAAGACTCACGTTTTGGATGCGGGCAAACACTCCCTCATAAGCTTCAGCTTCTATGGCGTGTGTAAGCTGGGCGGTGGTAAGATGCACCGGGCGCGGCAGAGGGTGCTTGCGTTCCAAAATGTTAAGCGCGCTTACATCCCGTAAAGTGGTCATACCAAAGCTTTCCTGCACAGTAGCGCTCAGGCGAATCCTATCCCCAACGCGGATATCGTTTCTGCTATCCATCACCAGGATTCCGCTATAAGGACCTGCTACGGTTTCGCTGATGAAAAACCCGGCGTTTTTGAAGTTGATGGCAGTAACGATGCCTTCTGTACTAACGGATTTTCCGGCATAGGGGGAGGGATATGTATTGTCACTTCCGGGGAAGGCGGTGTATTGAATATCAGATATAGAGAGGCTCCAAGCCATGCCGAGCAGGCTTGCAAACAGGGTTATCAATATAATGTATTTCTTCATGTATCACCTCTTTGGGACAGGATGCATCCCATTATCTTCCTGTCAAGCAAAATCGGAGCCAATTTTGCAGAGTGAGGAATATTTGCCACAAAATGCAGTAGGGGATCGCAGCGAAAGGATCTCATCAATCATGCTCCAGATTGTGGAAAAGCATCCTTCAGGGATACGAGGTTTAGCCCCATGCTTTGGATCTGAGCGATGAATTTCTGCAGAGCATCCAACTTTTCCCGATTGTGGCAATGGGTGATGATTACGATTGGTTCTTTTCTGCCTTTGTATCTGCCCAAACTTTGGATCTTGGAAGCTAAGGTCTGTTCAGAGCTATCCGGGACATCCAGGAAAATATCTCTTCTGGAGCTGAAAATTCCCAGCCCGTTGGCGGCTGTAGCTACAGCACTCTTGGATGTGGTGGCGCTATCGATGAAAAACAGTCCGTTTTTATCCAGATGTTCCAGAACCTTGCTCATCGTGGCAAGATTCGCTGTTGTAGCGCTGCCCATATGATTATTGGCGGCGATAGCCATGGGCATCTGAGCGATAAAATCGTTCAAAGTAGCTTTGATATCCTGCTCTGCCATAGCCTTGGAGATATACTTTGCGCCCGGGCTGATACTACTGTTTTCAGCTTCCATGGGGATGTGAATTATCACTTCGTGACCTTTCCGGCTTGCCAGATCAGCAGCAGTCTTGCTATGAGAAAGATCCGGTAATACGGCAAAAACTATTTCCTGAGGGAGATCGGCAAAATCCTCTAACAGCTGCCCTGCACTATTGCCAAAATCGTCTATGATGATGATCACATTTGGCATATCTTCTGAACCAGTCCAGGTATACTCATAACTGCTGAGGCTGGCGGGCACTTGATCTTCCTGGGTTTCAGAGCCTTGCTCTGCGCTTTCTTCATAGGAGATCTGCTCGTTGCTTGCTTCGGGCTGCGGTGCTTCTGGTTTTTTGTTGCAGCCCAAAAAGAAAAGTACCAGTAAGAGGGGGAAAATTAATCTTTTGTCCATGTTACTACATCCGCTTCCTTTATATCGTATTTATCTGTAATTCCAGCCAGCACTTCCAGCACATAGCGGTTTGGCTTCTCGGGAAAGATTGGCTCTTCGCTGTAGGGAGCTGTGTTTTTGGCGATGCTAACGATTGTGTCGTAGTGATCGATGAAGATCATATCCAGGCTGAGATAGGTATCCTGCATCCAAAAAGAATGGTAATCTATCTGATCAAATACGAAAAGCATGCCCTGGTTTTCTTCCATGCTTTCTCGATATTTGAGACCTTGCATCAGCTCTTTATCGCTGGAGGCGATTTCGATGTCAAACTCTGCCTTTAGTTTTCCTTCGGGAGAATGGATTTGCAATACGCCATCTTTTCTGAAAGTAGGAATACGCGTTGTGGGTTGCTCATCTGTCTCGGCTTTGCAACTACTTATGCCGGAGGCGATCATTATGCTAAACAGGCAAAGAAAGATTGTTCTCATTTGCTAAGTACCATCTTTCTGGTCTGCCGATTTGCTCCAGATTGCAATCTGTAAAGATATATCCCGGAAGAAACCGGCTTGCCGTATTTATCTCTGCCATCCCAGGTAAATGTGTGTGCTCCTGACTCCAGGGTGCTGCCGTCGATCAAACTTTTGATCATCTGCCCTTTGTTGTTGTAAATCGCTAAACTTACCGGTCCGCGTTGCGGGAGCGAAAATGAAATCATGGTATCCGGATTGAAGGGATTGGGGATATTTTGATTCAGGGCAAATGGCAAATCGGGGATCTGGGAATCCTGTGCATTAGTGGGGTTAACTTCAAGGACTGAGGTGTATCCGTTGATCTCGCAAGGTATGTTGAAACTTGGCTCGGGGCTTAGAAGTTGAAAGCTGAAATCCAGATCTTCCAAAGAGTAATAGGAGGCCATGCTAAAGAGACCCGATTCTGAATTCATGGCGTAATATAAAGGGCTTTCCGC
>CAZJJH010000159.1:0-4612 GCA_964546265.1 uncultured Candidatus Cloacimonadota bacterium | reverse complement strand
GACATTATGAATACGCTAAGATACTCATAGATGCGAAAATCCATCAGGTTCTCCATACATTCTTTCTATTATGCCATCATCAAGTAGCATTGTATTTTGTCAATGCTTTTTCCCCTGAGCCTATTAGGATGGGCAAGGGATTGCTATCTGTTTGGTTAAAATGGATTATCGCAGCGCTTTGTCAAGCTACAAAAAGCTCCCCTTTCCTGATTCTTGCCTGATGTTTCGCCTCAGCTTCAGCGGTATTTCAAGCTTGGATATAGCTGTCACCATAGCAGAATCTTAGCTTGAAGGTCTGCTGATCTTGCGCTGAGTGACTAAGTATGGATAAGGGGGGATCAGTTCAGAAAGGCTGTGGGAAGCACTTGACAGAATCTGGCATCAAATAGACTGGAGCAAAATGAAAGCAAGAGATAAGTATTTGATTGCGGATGCCAGGCATCCTTTGATAAGCACAGATAAACTGTGGGATGAGATGTTGCTCTATAATATCAGGGGGCAAAAAGTGGAGCAACTAAAGAGCAAATTCTGGGAAATAGCAGGTAAAGAGATTTGTGAGAGTTCGCTTTTACAGGAATTATCCGGCGGTCAGAAGGTGATTCTGATGGCTCTTCTGGCGCTACTTTCTCCCGCATCAAGAATAGTATTCATTGAGCTGGAGCTTTCCCTGGATGCACCAAAGCTTGCCAGATTGAAACAAGAGATTGTGCAAAGTGAAAAAGAAGTCATTCTTTCCGCAGACAATGCCGAAGATAGATAAGGGGATTCATCCCATCTGGCAGGGATTTTCCCTGGAAATAGAAGAAGATATCTCTTTTGAGATGGGCGGGATTTACCGTCTGGATGGACCCAACGGGAGCGGGAAGAGTAGCTTTATCAACAAAATCTTACTGCCACGTTTGCTAAAGAATGATAAGCTCCATTTGATCTATATTCAGCAACAAATGCATATGCAATTGTATGCGCTCAGAGCATGGGCGGCGCTCTATTATCCGCATATCCGGGTGAAAACCGAGAACGATGTATGGCAGCTTTTATGGCAAGATCTTGCTAAACTGGAGGATGATAAGCCGGTGTTCGTGATTTCTGATGAGGCGGGAGAACTTGTGATCCCAAAGCAGGAAAACAGGCCGATGTGCGTGGTCTATAGCTCGCATAAATATCAACAGCCGGAGCAGATCAAACTACGCTTTATTCCCCAATCCTCCAGCTTGTCGCTGCTTACGATAAACGCAGAAACAGAGGAGCATACCAGGTGAAATCACTCATCCTGGCAAGCATGCTGTTTGTCTTCTGGTGCATCGCTTTTGCCATAATCTGGTTCAGCAATTTGTATATACAGAGTTTGGGCTTGCTAGGTGCCACAATTCTGTATCTGGCGATACTGGGGGGCAAGAGCCTGCTTGCTCAGTTCAGGATTTTGTTGCCTTTTTTGGGGATGTTAACCGCAGTATACGCACTGTTTATATTATTGGGAATAGATCCATCGCAAGAGGGAGCTTTTCGCTACTGGCTTGCTTATGGTTTGCCAAGGGCGCTGCTTTTAGTAAATGCCTTTCTTGCGTTTCGCTTGTGCTTCAGTATTGTCTCGGTGGACGGTCTGCTGCAAAGCAGAATGAGCATTCACCGGCTAAAGTATATTGTGTTGGGCAAAATCCTCTATGAAGCAGCAGTTCATTCATATAGGGACCTGAAAAACTGGCAGTACATGATCCCTTCCATGCGCGGAAAAAAACCAAATCTGCGGGAAAAGTTTAAGCGCAATCTCTGCGCTACTTTAGCATTGGTACTGTATGTACTGGCTGAGGCGGAGCTGAAGGGAGAGCGCATAGATAATCTCATTCAAAACTGTCATGAGGAGACGCAATGAAGTGGTATTTGACGGTTGGATTTACCATCCTGGTATTGGTTAGTACTCTATTAATCCGCATTCCGATTCCGGGCGGCGGTTACTTCAATTTTGGGGATGTGGTGATCGTCTTTTGTGGATTGTATGGCGGCAGAAGATCCGCCCTGATCGCAGGTGGGATCGGTTCCGCTCTGGCAGATGTAATTGGCTTCCCGCTGTTTGCGCCTATCACACTGGTGGCAAAGGGTTTATTGGGATATTTTGCTGGCTTGGGAAGAGATTACCCGCGCAAAATCAGGTATATATGGCCGATAGTGGGAGGGATTTTGATGGTAGTGGTCTATTTTACCGGAACCTGGTTGATGCCCAGCTTTGGTAAAGCAGCAGCCATCGCGGATCTGGTGCCAAACATTGTTCAGGCTTCACTTGGCTTTATTGGCGGAAGACTTTTATTCAAAGCTTATACAAAGATAGAGCAGAGAAGCTGAGGAATAACACTTGTCAGATGCCGGATCCAGGATATCATTTACATAGAAACATAAAATATCAAGGAGTGTGAAGATGTCGGTTCCTTTTAACATACTGCGTATGAAAGACACGGAATTGCACTACCCCCAGCGGTTTGCAAATATGATTCAGAAGGATTACGGCCTGCTTTTTTGGAACGAGGGAAACAAAGCCTCAGCCGAAAGCAATCACGCTGTAATCAAGGATTACATCGGAATTGAAAGCAGCTTGAGAGATATCGAATCTTTTTACAAAGGGAAAGGCATCCCTCCTCGCATATTCAGTTCTTTGCAAGCAAATGAACTGGATAAGGTATCTGCTCCGCTTCAGCAACATGGGTTCAAGCTGGAACTTAAGGATCATGAGTACTTTTTGCATGATCACGAAAGTAGTGTGAAACCCAATGAGGATCTCCAGATCCAACGCATAAAAACGCTGGATATCGATATCATGGAGACGATTGCCCTGGAATATGGCGGAGACTGGACTATCCGGGTGGTGGAGCGTCACTTGCTGCATCCATCATATCACCTCTTGGGTGGTTATTATCATTCCGAATTGGCAGCGCTGGCATCGGTGAGCGTTCATGCTGGCTACAGCAGAGTATCGGATGTCTTCACGCGGGAAAAATTTAGGGGGAAAGGCTTTGCTGCCACCATGATACACACCCTGGTAAATTACCATAAAGGGATCAGCTCAAATCACTTATATCTTTTCTCAGACCATCCCGGCACTACCAAAATATATGAGAAAACCGGATTCACCCGCCTGCCTCAGGATTTTGTAAGCTGGGTGGCGGCAAAGGAATCGGCGGCTGTTTAAGCGGAGATAACCCTGCGGGGGATCTGATAGGGTAAGCGTGCCAAAAGCTCGTAGTTGATCATATTGCTCAATTCGGAGAAGGACGCTACAGAAATCTGCATATCACCTTGTTTTCCGATCAAAACAACCTCGTCTCCTGCTTTCACAGAGGGAAGATGGCTGATATTTACCATGAACATGTTCATATTTACCATACCGATCACATCCGCTCTTTTTCCATGTATCAATACGTGCCCAAAATTGCTGAGGCTGCGATTGTAGCCATGATAGTAACCGATCGGAACAGTGGCAAGACGCATATTTTTAGTGGCCAGAAAAGCGTTTCCGTAGTTTACGAATTTTCCGCGTTCTACACTCTTAACGCTCATAACCCTGCTTTTCCAGCTTAAGACGGTTTTCAGGGGATCCCGGGTAAACTTCACTTCCTCGGAAAGCAGGTTCTTCATCTTGGTTTCCATCGAAGGCCAAAAGCCGTAGTGGGCAATGCCAAAGCGCACCATATCCATGATGGTTTGGGGGTAGATAAGTGCAGCAGCAGAGCAGGCGCTGTGGTAATACTTTGCTATGATGCCCTGCTTTTTCAGGCTTCTACGCAGCCGTTCAAAATTGGCAGATTGCTCCTGGATCCGGGAGAAATTTGCGATGCTTTCGGCTCCGGCAAAGTGGGTACATATACCCTCAACCATTAGGTAGCGGCTATTCTTTTTGATCAGTTGAACTACTTCAGGGAGAATCTCTTCTTCCAGACCTGTTCTATACATTCCGGTTTCCAGTTCAAGGTGGATCCGAGCTTTTTTCTTTATTTTGCGCGCCCAGTGGATGGCGCTTCTAAGGCGTTCCAGAGTGAATACGTAAAAGGCTATTTCGTTGTCTATCACCCAATCCATTTGGTCGTCATCCAGCATTCCCAGAATTATCAGATGGCTGTCACGGCGCTTTACCTGTAACGTGCGTTGGGCTTCGTAGGCATCATAAACGGCGAAACAGTGTACACCGGATGCTTCAGCCAGGGGGACAAATTCTTCAATGCCATGTCCGTAGGCATTTCCCTTTATTACAGAAACAAATTGGGTTTCTTTGCCGATCCGTTTCTTCAAATATCTTATGTTCTTTTTGAGTGCAGCACTATCGAGTTCTATCCAACTTGGTTGTAACATTCTATGCCGCT
Source organism: uncultured Candidatus Cloacimonadota bacterium (assembly GCA_964546265.1). Taxonomy (GTDB): domain Bacteria; phylum Cloacimonadota; class Cloacimonadia; order Cloacimonadales; family Cloacimonadaceae; genus UBA5456. The sequence continues at coordinate 266 of CAZJJH010000159.1, read as the reverse complement.
CCGATTCTTGAGTATCTTGTAGTATCTATCATGGTGTCAGAATCTCAAGTAACGGCTATGGGGTCAAGCGAAAAAAGCTCAAGCTGCAGACTATATGGTTGCAGCTGTAGTGCTTGAGCATGGCTATTGGCTATGGGATTTCAGCGGATCACATGTTCTGCATATTGGGTTGGCACATTTCCTGTGTTGGTATTTACTTGGCAGATTCATGCTTTTGGGCAATAAAAGAAACCCCGCCTGAGGGATTCAAGCGGGGTATGTGTTTC
>CAZJJH010000158.1:0-4637 GCA_964546265.1 uncultured Candidatus Cloacimonadota bacterium | reverse complement strand
CTTCACGAACCGGGATGGATCCTGCGTAAGGCTTTTTTTGGGTATTGAGGAGAAATTGCTTCTAAGCTGGATGATCTGTCTCCCCGTGCCAGAGCAGGAAGATTTTGAGGAGCAGGCACTTTCCACTCTTGTAAGTTTTCACGGCGACGATTATGATTACGACTGGGACTATAGCGAAGCTTGGTGGAAATTGGACGAGTTTCACTATGTGAATGCTGGCTTCAATGAAGATCGCAGCATATACATCATCTTCTATGGCGATACCCGGGAAGAAGAACTCAGCCCGTATTGACAATTGTCCTGTAGGGACGCTCGCTGAAGCGCCCATGGTCATCATTGGCACTCAAAAAATTGGGCGGTACGGCGACCGCCTGTACCGTAAATAAAATGGTAAATACATCGCACACGCAGTCCACCGGAAATTGGGAACTTTAGGATGTGCCACCCACCGGGTTTGAAACAGAGCCAAAGCAAAGGACGGCACTGCCGTCCTTTTTTGCTTCAAGCATCCTTGATTCGGCTGCTATTTTATCATTAGCATTTTCTTGATCTGGCTTTGACTGCCCAGGTTCATCCGCAGATAATACAAACCACTGGCGCAGGATTTTCCTTTTTCATCCTTACCATCCCAATAGGTATTATAGCTTCCGGTTGTCATATTCTCAGCGTGCAGTTCCCTTACCATTTGCCCCTTCAGATTGTAAATGCGCAGCTCTGTGAATCCGGCTTGTTTTACATCAAAAGCAATATTTGTATGCTGTTTAAAGGGGTTAGGATAGTTCGAAAGCTGCAGAACCGGGCTTTGAACCGGGTCTTCCGTAGCAGTGTAAGTGATATTTGCCAGATGAGTTTCGCTTTCCAGATATACTTCCTGCGGAGTGTAAAATACCGCGCCTACTTTGATCTCATACCAGCTGGTGGGATCCATCCCCGCCAGTTCATAACTATGGCTCGTGCCCGGTAGTTCGATTATGTTCCACTCTGCGGCGGGAGCATCGTACAGCTTGTATGCCAGTTCATAGTGATCCGGGTTGGTGGCGCTGTACCATTTCAAACTAAAGGTATTGGGCTCCACCGGATTGGGTTTCTTCAAAAAAGGTATGCTGGTATAATTCGCGGCGGGGTCTATATAGAGATCATCATCCAGAAAAGCTTCAATCGCCAGAGATTTTGCTTTAAGATCCTCAAGCGAAGTACCGATAAAGATGAAGCTCAGGCAGCTGATGGATTCACCAGGCTCCAGGTCCAAACGCCACAGATAGTTACCTTGATCATCTGTTACATCATAAAGATCAGATCCCGGCTGAGCTCCAAAATGTGTATAAAGAAAGCGAGTATCACTGGGAGCCGGGGCTTCGTAGTGGTACACCGCCGGATCCTGAGGTCGAATCCGCACGTATTTAGAGAAATCAGGGTTTGTGCCTGTCGCCAGGCGATATTTCTGGTTGTTTATGGAAACAGCAGGGGACAGATTGCGGGGATCTCTATCGTCAGGGCCGTTACCTACCCGCCAATACCAGGCATCAAAGTTTCCACTAAATTCCGGGATCATTACTTTCATGCCAATCCAATAAGGGGAGAGCCCATCATCACCATCAAAATCTCTGCTGTAAGCAAATTCATAGCCCTCGCCTTTCACATATCCGGTCACGTCGTCCACGGCAAGTTCCGTGCCCCAGTCCACCGGACCGATATCCGCGTCCGCATAGTTCGATATTGCCAGATCACGAATGCTGTCGGTAGGGTCTGTATTATAGATATCATATTTATTTACTAACATCCAATCGTGGTCCTGAACCGGCCAGCAATATGTTTCCTGATGTATTGCCAGTGAAAGCGGGTAATGCGTACTTTGCCCATGGCTGTTGCCCCAGTCTCTGTCGCCGGGACTGCCGAAGGGGCAGTAATCATAGTAATAGCTACTATAGGTTTGAAATCCCGGAGTATCAAAACTTACCGGCTGAGGAATGCTGAAGCAGTAGTTATCCGAATTGAAGGGATCAAAAGGCAGTGGAGCAGGCTCCCCGGCGATGCTTTCCAAAAGCTTATCCTGTGCATAGTAATAATCATAATTATTGATATTGCTGTTATAAATATTCAGGCTGTTATAGGCGGGGAGAAGCTCATAGAGATCCATATCGCCGTCAAAGCCGACTGTGCTAAGAGTATCTTCTACTGCCACCATATCCGGTGTCCAATCCGGATGCCCTTCATAAAGAATTTGTGTTTCAGCGTTAGGAGGGTATTGAGCCCAGTATAGCAAGCGGTTCAATATGTCGCGTCGCAGCTTTTTGCCTGAAATCCAGATGCTGCTGCCGTATAGGGTCTTATTTACATTCTGATATACCAGATTGTTCAAGACCCCCAAGTTTCCCATCTCAAAAGAGATCAGCCCATTGTTGATTTCTCTTAGCTCGATCATCCGTTCGGGATCGTTTTGTTCGACTGAATTACATAGGGCAGAAACGGCTATGATCAGCAGTAAAGTGGTAATAATTGCTCTCATTTTTGCCTCCCTTGAGCGAAAGTATTGCTCCGGGTTTCCATCATTATTTGTTGAATCGTATCTTCTACTGCGTCCGCATCCATATAGGATAGCGGGAATCCAAAGAATACCACCCGGCTGCCAGCGCTTTCAAAATTGTATGCCACATATTTGGAGGAATAGAAATCGTAATCTTCCTGATTTGGTGCGTAGGCATCGCTGCCCACTGCTTTACTGCCAAAAGCATAGATCCAATCCAGATTCAAGCCGGGATCGAAATACATTATCGTGGATAGTCCCTGTCTTTGTTGTACGATTTGGTTAAAACTTGTCTCAATATTCAAAGGGATGTCGTTGTAACCGTTCAGACCTTCAGCGTTTACAAAATAGGGATTCTGGATCAGCGAAGCAGATAGTATCCCGGTTTGAGCCATGCTTACCAGGCCCAGACGGTTTTGCACAAATTCAGTTCCGCCGCTCAAGCCTTCCAGATCATAGAGCGAGCTTCGCATCTGGTTTGTCCCGCTAATTATCAGCTTACCCTGGTGGGCAAGATACACATCCAATGCTTCATAGCAATCATGCCAATCAAAGTTCTGCATGGGATTATCAGAATGTAGCACAATGGTTTTGAACTTGCTTAGCTCTGCGGCGATACCGGAAAAATCCTCATAATCTATTTCTGTAAGAAGGGGTAGCTGATCCGAACATATATTTGTATAGAAATCATCCACCACTGATTCCGGAGATGCTAATACATTATGTTGATCCGCGTCGATTATCAGAATCTCATCGCGGTTGGCAGGGTTTACATAGGGCAGCAGATTAAACTGCAGTGATACGGGGTCGCTAAGCTCTCCCCCAAGATCTTCCGCCATCACTTCCACCACGTGCAAACCATCTGAAAGCCCTTCTAAAATGCCATGGCGACTAAAGGAATCGATGTTAAGCACTCGTAACCAGCTTAGTCCCAGACCATCCGTTACGATCTGGTGTCCAAAATCGTGTTCTGGCAATAGTGGGAAAACAGCGTTGTCCAGCCTTAGCCAGTGGGCTACTATTCTGCTCCCGTAATTTTCGCCATCTTCATTCAATACAGCATGGCTTTCTTCAGTTGTAAGGGGGTTGTTTACATAGATGTTCAAGCCCGGTATATAATACAGCCCATAATATCCCCATTGCAGGTGAAGCTTGAAATCTGCTGAATTTGTGGCCTCGTAAATACCCTCGTCTTCCCAAAGCTGGCGACAGAATAATCCGCTATCGGAGGGGATTATTCCTTGAGGATCATCCAAGATGAAGTTTTCGAAAGCGTAGTGATAGCTACCCATGCCCACCAAGGTCTGCGGATAGATGCAGGCTACCGGTTTATAACCGCCGACCACCTTGAAATGGATAGAGCTGGGATCCGCCTGCACGACCCCCAGTCTGCTTTCCACATAATACTCAAACTGGGTAAAGGTACCGGGTTCGTTGATATTCAGGGCAGGCTCGGTTTGGGCAGAAAGCCTCACCTTGCGGATGTCGGGGCCATTCAAAGAATTGTACCACGCTCCGCTCTCGATCGGCTGTAGATCCTCATCCACGATGTTGATGCGATACATGAAGTGATCCGCGTACATCCCATCTACAAAGATATCCCCGGAATCTTCTCTAAGCAAAAATTCGATTCCTGCCGAAAGAGTTGCTCCCGGTAAAAAGGAGTTTTCCAGGTGACTGCCGATAATCCGGTTGCTCTTGAAAGCAGAGCTGAGCTCCACAATCCGCTTATCCGGATATTTTACCTGAACGTCAATGCCGTTCACAAAGTTTTGAATTTTCCCGTCCATGGATTCAAAACTGAATTCCTGCTGGTAGTTGTCAGTCCAGATAGTGCCGGAATCAAACATCATCCAACCTTCCGAGTTTCTTTCCGGATCTGTTACAGGATTTTCAACTAAAAAAGAAGGGCGAAAGGAAAATTCAACATTAGAAAAATTTCCACAGTCCACAGTTATTTTCTGCAGATAAGTATAAGCACCCTCTTCCGGTTCTATTATCTCTTCGCTGAAAATTAGCTCGGGGGATTTATCAAGATTGGGCAAAGTAGGATTGCTTGCTTCGCAGGAAAACAAAAGCAGAGCCAACATGAACAATGCCATTGGCAACGTTC
>CAZJJH010000157.1:0-4644 GCA_964546265.1 uncultured Candidatus Cloacimonadota bacterium | reverse complement strand
CTGCAATCCAGGCGCATGATGCATATTGCTATAGAATCAAGAAGTATATCGGGTCCTATTTTGCCGCTCTGAACGGCTTGGATGTGCTGATCTTCACCGGGGGAGTGGGAGAGCGGATGCCAATATTGCGGGAACAGGTTTGCGAAGAACTTAGCGCTTTGGGCATTGAACTCGATAAAGAAGAAAATGCCCGGTTCACGGATGAAATCCAGGTGCTGAGTAGCTCGAAATCCAAGGTGACAGTACTGAAGATACCCACCAATGAAGAACTAATGATAGCTTTGGAAACTCAAACTCTGGTCGAAAACATCTGATACTGATTTTAATGAAAATTATACAGGATAAATGTCTGCATGAAAGAACTTAACAGCAGTTTTTACCGGATGCTATATGATCAGTCTCCGGTATCACTTTGGGTGGAAGACTTCTCTGATGTATTTACTGCCCTGATGAAATTGAAAGAAGAAGGCGTGCAGGATTTGCGCGCCTTTTTTCAAACCTATCCGGATAGATTTGCTGCTTGTATCAGCCTGCTCAAGATAGTAGATGTGAATAGCACTACCTTAAAGCTTTTTGGTGCCCAAAGCAAAAAAGAATTGATCGCCAATTCTCACTTGATCTTCCAAAATGAAGCTTCTGAGACTGTGTTGGCATCGATGCTTGCCGTTGCAGAAGGACGCAAGAGTTTTGAGGGACAGGGCATAAACTACGATCTGAAGGGCAATGCTTTGCATTTTCGGATATCCTGGAACATTCCCGGAGATAGCCCTGAGGATCTTAAGCGCGTGATAGTAGCCATGCAGGACACCACGCGGCTGGAGCGCATCCGCAAAGAGCTTGAGGAGCGTGAAGCTCTGTTTAGATGCATCTTTGAACAAGCCTCTGAGGGGATGATGCTGATAGATGCGGAAGGTAAGATATTGCTGGTGAATCAAGCGATGGAAGAGCTGTGCGGAGTAGTTGCCACAGAGGTTGTGGGCTGTATGCTGAGTAGCTTTTATGACGCTTTTTCGCCCAAGATCAGAGCCTTTCCGGATCCTGTTTCCATGCAAAAGCTGCAGAATTTCTTCTCCAGCAAACCCGCTGCTGTAAATCGAATCGATTACACCTTTTTTGATGAACGGCATAAGCTGAATGCTCACCGGCTCTCGATGGTTCCCATCAGGAGCGATAAGGAAACCCTGTATGCCACTCTGATTACGGATCTAAGCGCTGTGCGTAAATCCGAAGTGATAACCGGGATATTGCATAAAATCTCACACGCGGTAAATATCGAGTGTAGCCTGGACGATCTTTTCCATACTATCCATACTGCGATGGCTCAGGTAATAGATGTTACGAATTTTTACATCGCGTTGTATGACAAACGCAGCAATCTCATCACTTTTCCCTATTTAGTGGACGAGATGAATGAAGATGCCGGCGCTATCGAAGCAGACGATAATACTTCACTAACGGCACAGATTATCTCGGAAGAGCGTACCCTGTTGCTGGATGCCGAGGATATCACCACTCGCACTCAGGATAGAGGCTTTATGGGTGTGCAATGCAAAAACTTCCTGGGCACTCCCTTGATGATCTCCGGGAAAGTGATCGGCGCAATAGTTGTGCAATCTTACCAAAGCTCGGATCTTTATGATAATGAGGATCGCCTGCTTTTGGAATCCATCTCGGAACAGATTGCCTACGCGCTGAATAAGAAGCAAGCAGACGAAAACATAAACGTGCTGTTTCAGGCTATTGAACAGGCAGGCGAAGGAATTATCATTTTTTCACCTCAAGGTACCATCCAGTATGTAAACACAATTTTCGAGCGCATTACCTCGTATCGGCGCATTGAGCTTTTGGATAAGCCCTTTGAGTTTTTGCCTTTCGATGTTGGTAGCCGCAAAGAGATGCAGCAATCCTGGCTGCGCGTGAGAAGCTCACAACCCTGGCGGGGTAAGATCGATATGATCCGCAAGGATGCCCAGAAGATTACCCTGGATATGGTGGTAAAACCGGTGATAGATAACGATGGCAAGCTTTCCAGTATTATTGCCAGCTGCAAGGACGTAACTTACGAAATCCTCAGAGAAGAGCAGCAAAAGCGCGCCCAGAGGCTGGAAGCAATCGGCAGGCTCACCGGTGGCATTGCTCACGATTTTAACAACATCCTTTCTGCCATAATTGGTTATTCCGAACTTGCGGGTGACGATTTATCCCCGGAATGCGATGCTGCGCTGAATCTGGTGGAAGTGCTAAAAAGCGCAACCCGTGCCAAGGAGATGATCTCGCATCTGATCTCATTTTCCCGGCAGGAAGAATCCAAAACCGAAGTTATCGAACTGGTGGAGCACGTAAAGGAATCTGTACGCTTCCTGCGCAGCTATCTGCCTCGCTCAATAAAGATTGTGGAACGTTATACCGCGGAACGCAATACGGTAATAGCAGTCCCCGGCCAGATCCATCAGATCATCATCAACTTGGGTACAAACGCCATGCACGCCTTGCAGAAGGACGGCGCAATCCTCAGTGTGAGCGTGGATCTGGTGAATTTCTGCTCCCGGGATATGCAGGCATTTCCGGAATTGGAACAGTGCCAATATCTCAGAATCTGCGTATCGGATAATGGTACCGGGATAGATCCCGCCATAATGGACCACATCTTTGATCCCTATTATACCACAAAAAATGCCAATGAAGGAACCGGATTGGGGCTTTCCATTGTTCATAGCATTGTTCATGCCCATCGCGGTGCGATCCGCGTGGAAAGCAATCTGGGCGAAGGAACCAGCTTCTACATCTATCTGCCGGCATACACTCCGGATGAGTGGCATATCGAAAACAGTGAGATCGAGGATGAACATGAGCCGGGTGGCAACGAAACGGTGCTGTTTGTAGATGATGAACCTTCTCTGGTAAATATTTTCCGGCAGGGATTGATCCGTCTGGGATACAAGGTAGAAGGCTTTACCGATCCTCGTAAGGCGATAGACTATTTCCAGAAAAACGCAGAGGCGGTGGATCTGGTAGTTACAGACACCACCATGCCCTATATGAACGGTGTGGATCTGGCAGAAAAGATGCTGGCACACAAACCCGATTTGCCGGTGATAATCTGTACAGGATTCACAACCCTGATATCAGTGGATGATGCTCGCGAAAAGGGTATCCGGGATTTTGTAATGAAACCTTTCAAAATAAAAGATATCGCCACGCGCATCAGGGAAATTCTGGATGGAGTAGAGAAAGATGAGAATTGATCTGCTACTAAACAAACTGTGCCTTACCAAAACTCGCAGCATTGCCAAAAATGCCTGCGACAAAGGCCTGGTATTCATAAATGACAAACGCGCCAAAGCCTCAGATACGATCCGGATAAACGATATCGTAGAACTAAAACTCTATGGCTACTTACACCGAATTCGGGTAACGAATGTTCCCGAGGGAAATGTAGCAAAAAAAGATGCGGGCAATTTCTACGAAATGCTTGCCCGGGAGCCATTGGAATAAAGTGAACAAGTTATCAAGCGCAAAGCAATGCAGGCTTACATCAGTTTTGCTGTCCCTGTTTTGTTTTGCGCTTTTCCTTTTGGAGCCAGGTCTTTTGCACGCTTTTCAGCAGATTTCGCAAAGCCCATATATCACTCTGTATAGCAATAACCAGAAGAGTTCGAAAGATCTTTACCTGGGCACAATCCTTTCCGAAAAGATCGGAGATCTGCAAATGCAACTGGGTGTTTACCCGGAAAGCAGAGTGCCCATATACATCGTCTATAAAGCGGAAAACTTCGCCGAATTAGCGCAAGGAAAGGCTGAAATTGTGGAATTCAGCGATGCTTTTTATTCCGGAACAGAAAAGGCTATCTACATCCGCAGCAAAGATCAGGTAAGGGAAAACTACCTCAAGATACTATTGCATGAATACATTCATTGGTATCTGGATGAGCTTATTCGCGGAGCTCCGCTCTGGTTTCATGAGGGTATGGCTACATATCTCAGCGGGCAGATGGGCTACGACCGCTATCTGATCTACCTGAAAGAGAGCTTGATAAACCCAAAAAGTGATCTCTTCCGGGTTGGGCATAAGTATCCTGATGACCGGGCGGATTGGTCACGGTTTTACCTGAGCTCGGCAATGGCTGTGCGCTATATGCAAGATAGACACGAGCTTCAATGGAAACGCTTTTGGGATGCTGTGGCATACAGCCACAAACAGGGCAGAAGCATCCGCTTTTCGGAAGCCTTTGTAAGCTCGTATCGGCAGAATCTTTGGGACTTTCATCAAAACTTTGAGGCATATAGCAAGCGTCAGGGCTATTTGTATCTGATCATTGCACTCAATTCCTTTCTCTTTGCCCTCTTACCTTTTGTGATGCTTGCTATCGCCCGCAAACGCCGGCGCCGCATGCAGCTTTTGCCGGATCTGCCTCTGGAGCAAATGGATTCACCCAAATCTGCTGATAGCGATCAGTAGAGAAACTGGCAAAGCCCCTTTGAGCCAAAAATGCCTGTTGGTTATCCGGCAGTATCTACTTAGAGCAGCGTTTCGGCAAAGCAATTATAGTAGACGCGTCTTATTAAAAAATATGCGGCTAAAAGCCGCGCCTGCGATAAGAGTCCCAGCGGGACGATATTTTAGATAGACTGACATAGACAAAA
>CAZJJH010000156.1:0-4647 GCA_964546265.1 uncultured Candidatus Cloacimonadota bacterium | reverse complement strand
ACCTTATTCAAATCTGTATTCATAACATCTCCTATAGATATGGTATAAATATAATTTAGACATTATAAGCAGGGATGCAAGCCTTTTCCTCCGCCCTGCCAAAGAAAAGCTTGCAATCGGCTCAGAACTTGCTTATTTTTAGGGTAGTGATTACAATAAAAATTAAGGAAGGATGAAATGAGAAGACTAATTCTTGCTATGTTGCTTCTGGCAACTTTAACATTTACCTGGGCCGTTCCAAGGGAAATGGTGGTAGTGGAAATAGGCACCGGAACCTGGTGTCCCTACTGCCCGGGAGCCTCGATGGGAGCCCACGACCTTTTGGAGGGCGGCTACGACGTTGCGGTCATAAAAAACCACAATGGCGATCCTTATGCAAATACCTACTCCAACACCCGCAATTCATATTATGGAATCAGCAGTTTCCCCACCGCGGTTTTTGACGGTTTGACTCCCGTTGCCGGCGGGAGTAACACCCAATCTATGTTTTCCAACTATCTGCCCAGAGTAAACGCACGTTTGGCAATCCCTTCCAAATATACGATTACTGCCGAAGGCAGCCTGGATGGCAATGTACTCAGCGTAGATGTAACAGTTTCCAAACCCGAAGCTGACACAAATACAAACGTGTTTCTGCGCTCTGCCATCACGGAATCAAACATCCAGCAGAACTGGCAGGGTCAAACCGAACTGGATAACGTAAACAGGCTGATGTCGCCCAGTGCAACCGGCACCGCGATCAACCTCAATACGGGGGAATCTACCACAGTTACTCTTACTTTCACTCTGGATGGCGCCTGGCAGATACCAAACTTGGAATTAGTCCTTTTCTTGCAGAACAACACCAGCAAGGAAATCCTGCAGGGCAAAAAATACAGTGTTCCTGGCCTTACGGGAGCCTTCCCCGCTTCCAGCACCAGCTTGAACTTCCCTGATACATATGTGGGTGGGATGAGCTATATGCCTGTTACTTTCTTCAACTATTCCGACAACCCTGTAAATGCAAGCATTAGTTCCAGCAGCACTGCTTTCATTCCGGAACTGGCAAATCTGAACCTGGGAAGCCTGCAATCCGCCACAGTGATGGTATATTTTGCCCCCGATGCTCAGGGTGAGTTTAGCGGAAACCTTAGTGTAAGCGGAAACTTCACCGGACACTCGGAGTTTGACATCGCTTTAAGTGGATTTGCTTTCTTGAATGCAGCCCCTATGGCAGAAGATGTAGTAATCTCCGGACCTCCAGTTATCCATTTGGATCTTACCGGAACTTACACTTTCTCTGATTCCGATGAAGATGCTGAAGGTAGCAGCGAATATCAATGGTATCGTCATGTGGGCGGTGAAAACCAAGCCATCGCCGGTGCCAACGAAATCAGTTACCGTCCTGAAACTGAAGATTACGACCTCCAGCTTGTTTTTGGCGTCACCCCTATTGATGAACACGGAATGCCCGGTGAAGAAGTGTTCAGCGAACCCAGCGATGCCATCATCATGCTGCCCGCTCCTCAGAACTTCGCCGGCGTATTGGAGCCCCCGAATACTGTAATCCTTACCTGGGAAAAGCCATTATATCTGGAAGATCGTGGTTTTGTGGGCTACAGGTTGTATCGCAACGATCTGCTGATCTCCACCATTACCAGCACCAATACTTTAAGTTTCACTGATCTAAATGTAGCCGATGGTGAATATGAATACAAGATTGCCAGCCTGTTCACAAATCCTATGGAAGTATCTTTATTCAGCCCCTCTGTTTTCATTACAGTGGATTCTACCGATAATGAAGATCTGGTAAATGTTGCCCAATTTGCCGTAAATGCTCTGCCCAATCCTTTTGCCGGCAATACCAGCTTCAGCATCAAATCCTCCCCCAACCATCAGGTGAAACTCTCTGTGTACAACCTGAAGGGTCAGCAAGTGAAGAGCTGGCGTGCAAACAGCGATTCTCAAGGTTCGCTGACTCTCTCCTGGGATGGTAAAGACTCCCGCGGAATTAACTGCGACAGCGGAATATATCTCTACAAAATGGAATCTGCCGGCAAGACTGTATCCGGCAGAATCATAAAAATGAAGTAATCGAACTAAGCACAAAAAGCCCCGGAATTTGATCTCCGGGGCTTTTTCTAATGCACATTCCGATATAGATTTAAACCCGCAATATGTGAACTCTTATCTTAGAGCCCGGATTCGTCCAGAAGGAATGAAAGGCTGTCCGGCACGGGTTCGGTTCCCCGGCTAAGAGTTAGCTTTACCAGGCTGCGTTTCTCCACCTTGGAATTTGCTGATGGGATGGATTTTACCACAGAATTTTGGGGATACCTGCTACTATACATAGAATCCACAATAGTGCTGCGTAATTCGTAATTGCGCAGGCTCAGCATAGCATCCTGAAAAGGCAGGCCCAACACATCCGGTACTTTTACCATCTTACTGCCCTTGCTTACTACCAGAAACATTGTGCCATCTTCTTTGATCTTGGAGCCCGGACCCGGAGATTGATCCATTACCACATCCAGGCGGACAGTTTCGCTAAACAGAGAATCCTTTACCACTACGTGGATCTTTTCTTCCTGAAGTATGCGTTTTGCCTTGGATAGGCTCAGGCCAATTACTTCCGGTGCCTGAATAGTATCCGGTCTGCCAAAAATAAGCGGCAATACCACCTGACTGGTTAAAAATGCGGTTACAAATATTATGCCAAGCCCTATCCCCAGCATGTAGCCCCATTTCTTAGCACTGTAATTTTGCATTTTAACTCCTAATGATCTTCTGCAGCTTGGCCCCAAAAGCGCCATCCATATGATGTTTGAATGGAATTGTCTTCAGAAAACCATTCTCAGTATATTCTAAAGGAATTGACAGCTCTGCAGGCACCAGTTTGAATTTGGGGTTTTTTGCCAGGAACCGGGCGATTTGCTCCTCATTCTCCTGGGGATTCATAGTGCAGGTAGAATAGACCAGAAATCCATCGGGAGCTACAAAATTCGCCGCATGATCCAGAGCTTTTTCCTGTAGCTTTACCAGCTCGGCAATATCGTTATGAGCCTGCCAGCGCAGATCCGCCTTGCGCGAAAAAACTCCCCAGCCAGAGCAAGGAGCATCTACTAAGACTCTGTCGAACGCAGGCGCAACGGGACCATACTTTAGGGCGTCTGTGGTAACCTGAATGATGTTGTTTAGCTGCAATCTATCCGCTGCTTGTTTCAAAAGCTTCATCTTTTTGGGGATTTTATCCACCGCAACGATCTCGCCGCTGTTTTGCATCAATTCCGCAATGTAAGTGCATTTACCACCGGGGGCAGCAAACATATCCAACACGGATTGTTCCGCCTGGGGAGCCAGCAATTCCACTACGAGCGCCGCAGATGTATCCTGCACCGAAAAATAGCCCTCAGAGAAAGCCACTTCGTCCAAAACCTCAGAACTTTGATGAGTGGTAAACATCATCTTGCTGGCTTTGCAGGGAATTATCTCGATATTACGACGTTCGAAATATTTCTGTAGCTTCTCCGGACTTGTGGCAGTGGAATTTACCCGAATATGCAGCGCCGGATTTTCATTGAAGTACATTGCCATGTATTCTGTAGCCTCTTCACCCCAGAGCCGAATCCAAGTCTTGATCAATTCCGGCGGATAGGAGTGTTCATAGGCGATTCTCAGCGCACTATCCTTAGGATATTGGATACTATCTTCCCGCAAATAACTCCGTAATATGGCATTTACAAAATCTGCTACCTGATTTGAGAGTAACTTCTTGGCCAGCTCCACGGTTTCATTTACAGCCGCATGATCCGGGATGGTATCCAGATAGATGATCTGATACAAACCCAGATAGAGCATGATCTTGATCTTGAGATCCGTAGCTTCATATTTCTTGGGATCAGTGTAATGGCTCAATATAAAATCCAATTTCTGGCGCATCTTGATCACGCCTTTAACCGTTGTATAAAAGAGCCGGATATCCTCGCCGCTGTGTTTCAATTTTTTCGCTCGCTGTTGCAGCATGGCGTCCGAAAATTCATTGTTCTTCAGCACCTTAAGGATGGTGGAATATGCCTCTTCGCGGAAGTTCATTTTGCCCTCTGGTAAAGTCTTTTTATGATCTCTTTGATCAGCTGCTCCGAGGCAAGTTTCTGCTCTTCAGTACTCAATAGTTGCAATTCCCGCTGAATTGCCTGACTATTGAAACCCAAGGCGATCAAGGCATTTTCTACTTCCTGCAGGGGTCCCTCCAGGGCGCTTTGCTCTTTGTCATCGATATAATCCAGCAGTGTGTGGATCTTATCTTTGAACTCCACGATCAGGCGCTGAGCACTCTTCTTTCCGATTCCGGGAACTTTGGTGAGCAGCCCTTCTTCCCCACTCCTGATGCTTTTTACAAAAGCTGATATGCTTAGTGTGGAAAGAATTGATATTGCTATCTTTGGTCCTATCCCGCTTACCCGGGTTAGCTGGGTAAAAAGCTCGCGCTCCGCCAGACTGGCAAAACCGTATATTCTTACATCATCCTGAGAAATGCTCAGGAATCCATATAGCGCGCATTCTTTGCCCACTGCAGGCAGTTTTTCGTAGGTGGAAATGGGAATGCGTAATTCCCATCCAATACCGGAAGCTTCGATGATTGCCATCACCGGGCTTTTATGTTGCAGT
>CAZJJH010000155.1:0-4668 GCA_964546265.1 uncultured Candidatus Cloacimonadota bacterium | reverse complement strand
GCTTCCCCTTACAAAAAAACTGCCAAGGCATACATTATATATCGGGATCAACACGCCCGCATCCGCGATATGGTATCCACCGCCGGAGTAAAACTCATCGATCAGTATCTGGAAAAGCTGGATTGGCAGGTGAACGAAAATTCGAACATGGCATATTCCTTGCAGGGTTTGAACAACTATATCGCCAGCGAAGTAAGCAAAACCTATTGGTTGAATAAAATCTATCCCCCGGAGATCCGTGAAGCACACAGTTCCGGCGATATGCATATTCACGATTTGGGGCAGCTTTCCGTATATTGCGTGGGTTGGGATCTGATGGATTTGCTTCTAACCGGTTTCAAAGGTGCTGAAGGCAAGGTGGAAAGTTCTCCCGCCAGGCATTTCCGCAGTGCCTTGGGGCAAATCGTGAATTTCTTCTACACTCTGCAAGGTGAAGCCGCCGGAGCGCAAGCATTCAGCAGTTTCGATACCCTGCTGGCACCCTTTATTCATTACGATAAGCTGTGCTACGAGGAAGTAAAACAAGCCTTACAAGAGTTTATCTTCAACGTAAACGTCCCCACCCGGGTAGGCTTTCAGACGCCCTTTACCAATATTACCATGGATCTTTTCCCCCCGGATAGTTATAAGGATCAGGCAGTGATAATCGGTGGGCAGGCTCAAGACAAATGTTATGGGGATTTCCAAGCCGAGATGGATATGCTGAACCGCGCCTTCCTGGAAGTAATGGTAGAAGGCGATGCTAAAGGCCGGGTGTTTACCTTCCCCATCCCCACTTACAACATCACCAAAAACTTCAATTGGGATAACCCTGCCATCGAGTATCTCTGGGAAGCTACAGCTAAATATGGCATTCCCTATTTCTCGAACTTTATCAATAGCGACATGGATCCCAACGATGCCCGCAGCATGTGTTGCCGCTTGCGGCTGGATACCCGTAAGCTGGAAGCGCGGGGAGGCGGACTCTTTGGCGCAAATCCCTTAACTGGCTCCATCGGGGTGGTCACTCTAAATCTGCCTCGCATTGGTTTTGAAGCAGAAAGTGAAGAGGATTTCTTTGCCCGGCTACAGAAAGTACTGAATATGGCGATGTCCTCGCTGGAGATCAAACGTAAGGTATTGGAAAATTATACAGACAGCGGTTTGTATCCTTACACCCGCTTTTATCTGAAGAGTATCAAAGAACGCTTTGCCCAGTTTTGGAAAAACCATTTCTCCACTATCGGCGTGATCGGAATGAACGAAGCCTGTACGAACTTCCTGGGCAGCAATATCGGCACAGATAAAGGCTTGGAATTTGCGCTGAAGATTATGGACTTTCTGCGAGAACGGCTCATAGAATTTCAGGAACTTACCGGAAATAATTATAACCTGGAAGCCACTCCGGCAGAGGGAACCAGCTATCGCCTGGCATTGCTGGATAAACAAAGCTTCCCGGGCATCAAATCTGCCAGCGAAGACGGCAACTCGCCCTTCTATACCAATAGCACCCAGCTTCCGGTAAATTTCTCCGACGATGTGTTTGAAGTGCTGGATCTGCAGGATGAGCTGCAGACCAAATATACCGGCGGGACCGTATTGCACATCTTTGGTGGAGAGCGACTGGAACACTCCCAAAGTGTAAAAAATCTGGTAAAAAGCGTGTGTAACAACTATCGTCTGCCCTATTTCACTTTCTCTCCCACTTTCAGCATTTGTCCGGTTCATGGCTACCTGGTGGGCGAACAGCAAAAATGCCCTCAGTGCGGCAATATCTGTGAAGTTTTTTCTCGCATCGTGGGCTATTTACGCCCTGTATCGCAATGGAACGATGGTAAAAAAGCAGAATTCAAAATGCGCACTACCTTCGATACCATCAAGCATAACGAACCCGAAGTCAAAATGGACCCGCGCCTGGCATGAAAATCGGCGGTTTGCAGAAGTTTTCGCTCCTGGATTACCCGGGTGAACTGAGCGCAATTGTATTCACTCAGGCTTGCAATTTTCGCTGCCCTTATTGTCACAATCCGGAGCTCGTTTTGCCTCAGATCTACAGTCCCCTGCTCAATACGGAAAAGGTTCTGCGTTTTTTGTATAAACGCCGCAGAAAACTGGGTGCTGTGGTGATCACCGGCGGCGAGCCTAGCCTGCAAGAGGATCTGATTCCTTTCATGAAAATCCTCAAAGCCATGCGCTTCAAGGTGAAGCTGGATACCAATGGTGCCTTTCCAGATGTGCTGGCGCAAGTGATCTACGCCAGAGCTGCGGATTATATTGCCATGGATGTAAAAGCCCCCCTGCACCTCTACCGGCAGCTTACGCGCAGCGAAGTGAATCCGCAAAATATCAGCCGAAGCATGGAGCTCATCCGCTTAAGCGGTATCGATTATGAGTTTCGCACCACAGTAGCCCCGGAAATTCTGTTTGGTGAAGATCTTTACGAAATCCGTTCTTTACTGAAGGAAGGAGATAAATACTACGTGCAACCGTGCCGATATGCCACTACTCTGGATGACCTCAAAGCGCATGAAATCAGCAATGTAGATATCAAATCGGATCCCGACTTTCTGCTGTTGAAAGACTGGGCAAAAGCAAACCGGGTTAGCCTGAGCCTGAGAGGGGCGCAGTAAAACTTGCGGATTTGTAATCAAGCGGGGTTTTCCCCTTTCATTTGCAAGCGCACTTAGCCTTAACTCCAAACTGAGTAAAACAAAAGCAAAATGGAACCGGAAGGTCGGCCTTGATCAGCCGGAAACTAAGAGCCAAGCAGCAGAATCAACACATCATTCACATTGCAACCGGTGTATCTCCCGGGAATAATGCAATCGTGCATATTTAGAATCGTGAAAGAGTCAAATTGATCCAGCGCGTCTGCCGGATTTCCCGGTTTCTGCAAGAGCCGATATGTATCTTGATTTACAATCGCGCCCGCGCTTCGGCTCAGGTTATCGTTACCATCCGTGGCAAAAGCACACAATGTAGTGTTTTTGCCTCCACAGATCTCGCGGGAAAAATGCAGCGCAAGGTGGCTAAGCCTTCCGCCCAAACCCCTGCCTTTTACTTTGATTCCGCATTCTGCACCAAAGATGTAAACAGCCCTTTCCGATCTCTTTGCAAGATCGGCTAAAGCCCTGCTGACTTGCTCCACGTTTTCCTGCAATACACTGTTGCCAAGATATATGGGCAGATCTCGATACTCCTTTTTGAACCGCGCGGCAAGGCAGCGTAAAAAGGCTTGATTGTCCCCAATAATCGTGTGTTTGGCGGGCTTTTGTTCCAGATAAAAAGGTCCACTGCCGATTGTGGCAGGGTCGTTTCCGGCTACATCACTCAGCACAAATACTTCCAGGCTCTTTCCTTTGAAGAACTTTGCCGCCTGCCCGCCCTTCACCAGTGAATACTCTTTGCGCTTGGCATTGATCTGCGCGATGTCCAGCCCACTGCGCAAAAGCAGAGAGTTCCGCGCGGCAAGATCTGCAAGACTGAGACCATCCGCCGGGATTTCAAAGAGGGCTGAACTGCCTCCCGAAAGAAGCACTATCAAGTCCTCATCTACGGGAATATTCTGCATCCATTCCAGTATGCGCCGGCTGTGCTTCAGCGAGTTTTCGTCCGGTATGGGATGCCCGGCTTCCAAAATCTCCGCCCTCAGATTGGCTTTTTGTGTTTGAGGATAAAACCCGTATTTTGTAAGCACGAGGCAATCCTGCACTAAATCTGAGGGCAATGCCTTCTGAGCTACATATGCCATTTGCCATGCGGCTTTGCCAATGCTGAGGATGTGCAATAAAGCCCCACTATCCCGCAAAGCAAGCGCAGCACGCAAGTTGGGATACTTCGTGAAGTCTGCCAGACTTCGCTTAAGCAGGGGCAATACTTTCGCTGCGCTATCCATCCTCATCCATCATGGCAGGGGCGAAAAGCCGAAGCTTTGCCTTACTATCCTGCTGCTAAACAGCTCTTCCCGCGACATCTGCAACACTTCCGGCAAGATGTCATAAAGCGCCGGACTCTGTAAGCTTTTGTGCACTATCAGGCTTTGATCCCGCAATTGCATGGAAAGCACTATCTTCCTAAGGTCATAGCTTTTACAACGCTTTTCTGTCTTTTTTGTGAAGATAAGCGAATTGGCTTGCAAAAACTCCTGCATCCGCTCCCGGATCTGCCCCTGCCTTCCTGCATCAAGGCTGATCTTTAGATATTCGGAGACCGGAATATCGGCTTTACCCTGCAGCTTTTCACAGCTTATCAGCTTGAAATCCGGAATCCGGGTGGCGCTAAATTCATTCAAGATCTTTTCCGCGGAAAACTCCTCATAAAAGGAAATGTCAAAAAATTCTGCCCTACTTTCTACTCCCACCGGCAGAGGCGGAGAAAGGCTTACTTTGGGATGCGGAGAAAAACCCATTGTGAAAACCGTGGGCAAATCCAACACCGCAATGCGGCGAAAGAGCATGCGCATCCAATCCAGATGTGAGATAAAGCGTAAAAGACCCGTTTTATGATAGTACACTCGATAGCGAAACTGGATCTGAGGATTGTAGTCTTTTGGGGTTTGACTATCTGCTTCAGCCGGGAAAAGGGAACTGAGAGGCTCCGCATTCACAGTGTTGACCTCTTCGTTACAGGCTCCACACTGCGTACACAGTTCCCGACAATCCGGGCTAAGGATACCGTCTTTCGCTTTTT
>CAZJJH010000154.1:0-4668 GCA_964546265.1 uncultured Candidatus Cloacimonadota bacterium | reverse complement strand
TAGTCTTTCATTTGGTTTTTTCTCCAAAAAGAATTGTAGATCTTAATCACTCTGTACTCGAGGAAGCCGCTGAAAAATATCCTGCAGCAAAAATCTTGACAATCTATATCAGGATACAATATTGTGAATCCAGATGCAGAAACAAGAATACGCTTCCTGATATGAGCTCAGCGCCACCACATTTAAGCTTGCTTAAGGAGGCACGGTTTGGCACGGTGAATGCGTTTCAATAACATCTGCATAAAAAAGGAACTCTGATGAATCTAAAACTATTAACTGGATTATTACTTTTGATCTTAGCGCTGGGATCCTGTTTGTATACTGATATGGGTTACACTTTTGATATGTTCGGTGAGGTAGATGCGGAGGGAACTTGGAGGATAACCGATCCTAACCCGCTTTATCACAGTGATATCTATATTCAAGATGATTTGGCAATCCGCTGTGTTGAATCTCTTAAAAGGGGCAATCCCAGCCAGGACATCTGGTGGCAGATCACTCCGGATAGTTTGGTGATCAGAGCGGGTGATTTTGTGGCAGTTGATACCCTGGCGCAGAAGATCTATTTTTGTGCCAATAAGGATCTTTACAGTTGCGATTATGATGGGCAACACTTGGTGAACCACACCCCGGATGCGGAAAGAACCTTCCTGAAACCGGTATTGTGTGAGGATAATCGGCATATAAGCCTGCTAAGTATTACTTATGTGAATTATGGGGGAAGCTTGAATCTCCTGGATCTTGAAACCGGCGAAATCGAGTACCTGGAGCTAAACGAAGCGGCTACTTGGGGTAGATACGACTGTCAGCGGGATCGATTCTTTTATATTTCTAAATTTGGGAGGCTGTGTAGCGTCGCCAGAGATGGAAGCGATCGCATTGTCCATTTTCCTGGCTTTTTGGACCAGGCATCACACTGTAGCAGTTTTGATGGCAGATATTTAGGCATATGGGTATGGGGATACATGTATGGCATTGTGTACGATTGCCTTACGGATGAAATCCTTCAGATCGATGATGTGAACTACATGGCAATAAATCCTCTCAAAGCGGAGCTTACCTACACCCATGATGAGGGAGAATGGGCTGTTTTGCGCAGAAGAGATTTGATCTCGGGAGAGCAAATTGTTATTCACAACGGTGGATTGTCCGGCGATGATTATATAAGTGCTTATCCTTATTTTTTATATAGACTGGATGGAAAGAAGCTCGTGTTCAAGGCTTCCCGCCATACTATAGTGCAGGAAGGGCCCTATGGCAAGAGAATCGCTGGGGCTACCTTTTGATATAAACTGAATTATTCGGAACTAAATGTCATAAATCTGGAAGGAGAAAGGATGAAAAAAATTGTAATTTTGCTGTTTAGCGTGATTGTTTCACTGCTTTATAGCTCCACGCCCGAGCTTAAGCCCCTATTAGTGCAGAAAACTGCCGAGTACATAAACTCCATCTGCATGCAAAACCTGACAATTTTGGAGGATATTGCCAAAAGTCCCGAAGCCAGGGCAGGAAATTGGCAGGGCATCAAGAAACAAATTCAGGATGCGCCGGATCGCATTCCTGGCGTTTGGTTTTACGTGCTTGAAGATGGCAACTACTATAGCCTCCAGAGAGATTTTACAAATCTGAACCTGAAGAACCGGGAATATTTTGAGCCTTTGTTTGCCGGGCAAACGATTATGGGGCATCCTGTTTACAGCCGTTCCACGGGGAAAAAATCTGCTGTGATGGCAGTGCCGATCATGGTAGAGGGCAAAGTAAAGGGAGCAATGGGGCTTTCCATATATCTGGACGATTTTCACCATCAGATCAGCGGAAAATCGCAACCGGGCGAAGATCTTACATGGTTTGTGGTAGATTCTAAAGGGCTTACCATGCTGGATATGGATGCAGATTTCATTTTCATGAATACCTTTGAAGACGCACCGGAATCGATGCAATACAGCATCCGGGAAGCGCTGAAAAAAGACCGTGGCCCGATTGAGTACGATCTGGGCGAAGTGCAACGTAAAGGCTTTTTCCACAAAATTCCGGATATGGATTGGTGGCTGATCATGGCGCGTAAATCCGCCCACGAAAACACGCAAACTCGCCTGGAGATTTCGCTTGGAAGCCTCGTTCCTGAATTGCAAAAGAGTATGGAAGAGATCGCCCAAAACGCTTTGACTGCAACAGAAGCAAAAATCGACTGGGCTATAGAGACGTCCACCCGGGATGTGATGCAAGCCCTGATCCGGGAAAACCCCCTGGTTGTGGACGTGGCTTTTATAGACACCAAGGGCATAATGCGCCATATTGAGCCCCCCGAATTCCAAAACGCAGAAGGGACTGATATAATGGAACAAGATCATATCCACAAACTTTTCATGGAGCAAAAGCCTTTGCTTAGTGAAGCTTTTTTCTGTGAAGAAGGCTTTCTGGCAGCATCGATGATCTTTCCTGTGAAAAATACAAAGAATGAACTGCAGGGAGCAATATCTCTTCTCTTGCGCCCCGAACTGATTATCGGACAAATAGTTAAAAAGACAGCGGTTCCAGAGAGTGTGGAACTTGTGGTAATGGAGCCGGCAGGAAGGTTGCTGTTTGATGATGATGCCAAGGAAATAGGCAGGTTACTTTTTGAAGACCCCCTTTACAGCGAGTATGAGAGCCTGTTGAAATTGGGCAGAGCAATGCAGCAAAACCGGAGCGGAAAGGGAGACTACATCTTTGAAAGCCGTGGGGGAGAGCAAAAGACTCTAAAAACAGCAAGTTGGGATAGCATAGAGATATTTGGTACGCAGTGGAGAGTATTGGTGGCAAAAGCAAATCCTTAAATTCACTCAAATACCTGAGCTCCATATATTATTGCAGGTGCGGCTTTTAGCCGCACATTTTAACAACCAGTGCCCAAATGTCGCTTCCACATTAGCTGCGGTAGGATGTCTACCCCGGGCTGCTATCATTTCCAAAGCTTTGTTTCCGTAAGTAAATTTGGCAATAGCAAAAAAGATCAAAACAATTATCTTGACGGATCCTTGAGCATCTCATACAGTAAATATTATCAAAATGAGAAGGAACAAAGAATGCTCAAACGTCCGGAATTGAACAAAGCAATCCGCTATATCGAAGCGGGACTGAAGTCAAAACTGATTTTGGAAGACATCTCCGAGCAAGCCAATATGTCCGCATGGCACTTTCACCGTGTGTTTCTGGCTGCCACAGGAATCACGGTGGGAGAATATATCAGGCGTCGCCGGATCAGCGAGGCAGCCAAGGAATTAGTTTTTACCCACAAACCGATCAAAGTACTTGCCGGCGAGTATCAGTATGAATCTCAGGCAGCGTTCACCCGGTCTTTTACAAGCATCTACGGCGTAAGTCCCGGGAAGCTGAGACGCATGTTGGGGCCACTTAAGTTCTTTCACGCACTTCCACATCCCAGAAAAGGAGAAAACATGCTTACACCCAGATTTGAACACAAAAAACAATTTCGTGTAGTAGGAATCACCTGCGAAAACACGATGAAAAACAACAATATTCCCAAACTTTGGAACGAATTTAACCAAGGCATTTGTCCGATGATGGATAGAAATTCCTCCAAAGCAGCCCTCGGAATCAGTTACTATACTGATATGGCGGAACTTAATGAGGATACGCCCTTTACCTATCTGGCAGGATTTGAGATTCAGCCCGAAGCTGAATGTCCCCAGGGTTTGACGGAAAGAACCGTTCCGGAAGCGGATTACGCAGTTTTCCAGCACATCGGTTCTCTGGATACCCTGAACGACACCTATAATGCCATTTATGGAGAATGGCTGCCTCAAAGCGGCTATCGCCACAAGGTTGCTGACGTTTTTGAGCTTTACGATGAAAGATTCCATTATGGCATGGATGATTCAGTAATGGAAATATGGGTGCCCATAGAGAAGAACTAAGCTGTAACCCAGAACATATCACCCTTACCGTTGCTCTCAAGCTTTGCCGGAGCAACGGTTTTTTATCTGCATAAAAAAACCTTTTGAAGAGCCTTGACTCCAGAACTCCGGGCATTACATGGAGCCCGAACAGATGTGGCAGCCTCAGCCTTTGCCCGGTACTTCGACCGGACTTGAGCGGGACTTTAAGCTTGGATCCTGCTATGGCGGTAGGAGAATCCAGGCTTAAAGGTGCGCTAATGCCGGGGCAAAGCATGAGGGGTTCAGCAGACAAATACAATGATAATGGGCTAAATGGTGAAATCTATAGTTTACTTTCTGGTTCTCATTTAAAGATCGATGATGCCATTATACTGGATTCCTGATCTATTGCCGCCAATACCGATGGTCAGCTTACCTGCTGTACAGCGATATGGTTTGAGCCTCAGACCCTACATAGAATGTACTCCGATACGCGGGAGCATCGCCCGGTGTTTCCCAAGTTTTCTACTTACATGAAAAAGCGTAAAATCGAAAAGGTTTGACAGATACGGAATTCGAGAACGCATGGAATTAATATGATATTGGGAGTGACAGATATTTGTTATAATGATACCTAATAGACGATCTAATAAAGTCTGAGATGTTCAGTGATGTGAATTTCTCTGAATTTAAACTTATTCCTCTTTGTTTCCATCGGCATGAGCGTGAAAGTGAACTACATCTCAGCCGCCGGATTCAAAGCACTATTGGTTATCGGGATCGGGCTCGC
>CAZJJH010000153.1:0-4709 GCA_964546265.1 uncultured Candidatus Cloacimonadota bacterium | reverse complement strand
AGCATCTGACTACGGATCAGAAGGTTAGGGGTTCGACTCCCTTAGGGCGTGCCACTTTTTTCTCTTGCCAGCTTTTGCTGGCTTTTTTTATTGGTGCTCTATGGATAGTAATGAACACACAAAGAAGCGCGGCGGAAATCTGATCCTTTTGTACAGGATGATGTTCCGCTATTGGCCCCACATTATTGCGGGGCTTATCGCCATGGCTCTTTATGCTGTATTTGGCGGGGTTAGCGTTACCATCCTGGTTCCATTATTTGATTTTGTGTTCAATCCCAATAAACCCGCTATCCAATATGAACAGACATCCGAGATTTTGGAAGCGATAAAGCAGGCTTTCAGCATATCGCTTGCGGAGCTTGGTTCCATCTGGCAGATCAATTCTCTGGACGATCTAGCTCCGCTTTGGGAACGCCTGCAGCAAGTGATGCTGGTAAGCGATTCTCTTTCTTTGCTTTATATTCTGTGTGTCTTCATTGTTACGATGATACTGCTGAAGAACTTTGCTTATTTTGCCAATCGCAGTTTCTTCGTGGTGATCCGGGGTAAAACCATTCGAGATATGCGGGCTCATATGTTCAAACGCTATCTCGATCAAAGCCTGGAATTCTTCAGCAAAAACCAGGTGGGAGACGCAATTGTGCGCATGGTGAACGATGTGGAGATTGTATCCAATCAATATATCTTTGCCGTGTTCAATAGCATTCGCGATATCAGCACCGTGGCAGTATATATGTATATCGCCATTTTCCTGAATGCACGGCTTTTTGCCTACAGCATCCTGGTGGTACCCCTGCTTACCTTCACTCTAAGCTTTTTGGGTAAAAAGATCAAGAAGTATTCCCGTCGCATTCAGACGCAGATCTCGGCGATGTTCAGCGCGGTGGAAGAAGTGCTAAACAGCATCAAGATCGTGAAGGCTTTCCGCCGTGAAAGCGATGAATTCACCGCCTTTAATAAGATCAACCGCAAGCATCAAAGACAGTGGCAAAAGGCTCAGATCTACAGCGCCATGAATGTGCCTCTGTCGGAGCTGAATTCTGCCGTTACCGGTGTGGTGGTAGTGATAATCGGCGGAGGAATGATCCTGGATCCCGCTGCAGGCTTCTCTTTGGGAGATTTCACAGCCTTCCTGTTTGCCGTGTTTTCGATGCTACACCCCATGAAGAAAGTTACCCAGCTCTATACGGAGATCAAGAAGGCCGGTGTTTCCATGGATCGTATCGCTCTGGTGTTGAACCAGCAATCCAGCATCCAGGATGATGCCAATGCCATTAGTAAGCCCAGGTTTGAAGATGCCATCGTGTTTGAGGATGTGGATTTTTATTATAAACCCGGTAAAAATGTTTTGGATAAGCTGAATCTAAAGATAAAGAAAGGGCAGAAAGTTGCATTTGTGGGGGCAAGCGGTGGTGGAAAGACTACCGTTACAAACCTGATCAACCGGCTTTACGATGTGAAAGGAGGCAGGATCTTGCTCGATGGTATCGATATCCGCCAAATCAAGCTGGATGACCTTCGTGCCCTCTTTGGAGTAGTTACGCAGGATAGCGTGCTTTTCACAAAAAGTATCCGGGACAACATCGCCTATGGAAGTCGTAAAACGCTAAGCGATTCCGATATCAGGCGGGCTGCGCAGGTTGCCCATGCGGCTGAATTTATCGAGAGTTTCCCGGATCAATATGACCAATTGCTGGATATCAAAGGCTTGAATCTTTCCGGCGGACAAAGGCAGCGGCTCTGCATTGCCCGCGCCATCGTGGGGAATCCCCCGATATTGATCTTCGATGAAGCCACCAGTGCGCTGGATACCGAAAGCGAGCGCAAAGTGCAGGACGCCATCGACGAAGCTACTAAAAACCGTACCGTGATCCTGATCGCGCACAGGCTTTCTACGATCCTGAAAGCGGATATCATCGTGGTTCTGGAAGATGGCAAGATCATGGGCATTGGGTCTCATGAGCAATTGCTGGCTGGTAACGAGCGCTATCAAACCCTTTATAACCTTCAGTTCAACCAGTAGGAGTTATCTATGAAGATAAGCGGCTTTTCATTTGTGAGAAATGGCGAGAAACTCTATTACCCCACCGCGGAAGCGATAAAATCTATCCTTCCAATCTGCGATGAGTTCATCATTGCGGTAGGCCGTGGGGATGAGGATGACCATAGCCGGGAGATTATCGAAACGATAGGGGATCCCAAGATTCGCATCATCGACACAGTGTGGGAAGAAAAGTATTGCCACAGAGGGATGATCAACAGCTATCAGACCGATATCGCAATGAAAGAATGCAGCGGCGATTGGTTGTTCTACGTGCAAGCGGATGAAGTGGTGCACGAAAAGTATCTCCCGGTAGTAAAAGCACGTTGTGAAGAGCTTTTAAACGATAGTCAGGTGGAAGGACTACTCTTTAATTACAAGCATTTTTGGGGAGATTACAATCATTATCACGCCGGTCACGGCTGGTATCCATGGGAGATCCGGATCGTGCGCAATCTGCCCAAAATCCGCTCCTATCAAAGCGCGCAGAGTTTCCGTTGGTTCGATCACTATGACAACCCCCGCCAGGAAACCGGCACCCGCAAGCTGAATGTAGCAAAAGTGGATGCCTACATCTATCATTACGGCTGGGTGCGCCCTCCCCACTTGATGCGTAACAAAAATAAAGCCCTGGACAGCGTGCACTGGGGCAAAGCCAAAGCGGAGAAGCACTACGCTGCAGTTCCCGACTATTTCGATTACGGTCCACTAAACCGTCTGGCAGAATTCAAAGAGAGCCATCCAGCCGTGATGCGAGAGCGCATAGCCGCATTCGATTGGGCGGATAAATTGCAATATAGCGGTAGCCCAAACCCCGGCAGACATCTGCATAAGCATGAGAAACCGGGCATTAGGCTACTCTCAATTTTAGAAAAGATTACCGGTCCAATCGGAACCTTCAAGAACTACAAGCTGCTGAATCGATAAGCCATGGTTCGCCTTTCAGCCGTAATCATCACCAAAAACGAGAGCAACAACATCAGCCAGTGCCTGCAAAGCCTGAGCATGGCGGATGAACTAATAGTGCTGGATACCGGCAGTGAAGATGACACCATCAGCATTGCGCGGGAACAGGGCGCAAAAGTGTACATTCTGGATAAATGGGAAGGTTTTGGCAAAGCTAAACAAAAAGCGGTGGAATTGGCAGAGAATGATTGGATCCTATCCATTGATGCCGATGAACGGCTAAGCCCCGGTTTGCAACAGGAATTGGCAGCCCTTAAATCGCGGGATTTTGAGGACAAAGCCTGGCACATCAAGCGCTTGAGCTACTATCTGGGCAAGCCCATTCGCTTTTGTGGATGGCAAAATGACGCTCCTTTAAGACTTTTTAACCGCAGGTACGGGGGCTTCAACGACAAAGCTGTGCATGAAGGAATAAAGGTCCGGCAAGAAAAGCACACTTGCAAAAACCTGATGCATCACCTCACTTATCCGGATCTGGAAAGTCACTTTCGCAAGATTCATTTCTATGCATCCCTGGCCTCAAACAAAAAAGAGAGCTCATTTTTTGCCCTGCTGAGAGCGTTACATAAGTTCTTCAAAATGTATGTATTCAAACTGGGCTTTCTGGATGGATACCACGGTTTTCTGCTCTGCAGAAACTCAGCCTGGGGGATCTGGTATAAATATCGCCGATGAAAGAAATTCGAGTATTGCATCTGGATACCGAACTCGGTTGGCGAGGCGGGCAACAGCAGGCGTATTATCTGCATAAAGGCTTGTGTGATATGGGTGTGCATAGTGACTTTGCCTGCCGCAAGGCGTCTGAACTCCAGAATAGATTACAAGAAGAGCAATTGCCGTATCAAAGCTTCAGGTATTGGGGTGAAGCAGATATCTTAGCTGGTAGCAGTCTGGCTGCTTATGCTCGCAAGCAAGAGATCAATTTACTGCATCTCCACAGCGGCCACGCCCTCAGTTGGGGTTTGAGTGCAAAGTTCTTCTATCCGAGCTTAAAGCTTGTAGCCGCTCGCAGAGTGGATTTTCCCATCCAGAAGAACAAACTTTCGCAAGCCAAATATCACAGCCCCAAGCTGGATGCTCTGGTGGCGATATCAGAGAATATCCGTAAAGTGCTACTTACGGATGGCATAGCACCGGATAAGATAAGTTTGATCCACAGCGGCGTAGATATTCACAGGTTTGAGCAGGACGAGCCGGCAGTGGATTTCAGACAGAAATTTGGCATTCCCGCCGATGCAATCCTGGTAGGAACGGTTGCCGCTTTTGTAGCACATAAGGATTACCCCAATCTCATCACTGCCGCCGCCATTGCCAAGGCAGCCAATCCCAAGCTATGTTTCATGGCTTTGGGAGATGGCGTCAAGCTCTCTGAAATGAAGATGCTGGCAAGGGATCTCGGCATTGCAGACAGCTTTTTATTCATGGGCTATCAGGAAAGGATAGGAAGCTTTCTAAAAGCCTTTGATATCTTCGTGTTGGCATCCAAAAAGGAAGGTCTGGGTACCTCTGTATTAGATGCCATGAGTGTGGGATTGCCCGTAATCGGGACCAAAGCGGGTGGTATAGCAGAAATGATCGAAGACAAGCTCTCGGGCTTGCTTGTGGAAAAAAGAAATCCGGAGTCTCTGGCAGAAGCCATCTTAAGTCTGGCAGATAGTCCCGATGCTCGCGCGCAGATGGGAGAGAATGCCATAATGCGTGT
>CAZJJH010000152.1:0-4713 GCA_964546265.1 uncultured Candidatus Cloacimonadota bacterium | reverse complement strand
TCCACTGTGCGTACAAGGGACAAGTGTATTGACTAACAATATCTTGCACAATCCCAACAGCGTGTATCAGATTCTGGTGCCCAATTATACTTCTTCCGGGATCTTCAGTTCCCTTCACCTGGTGAATAGCAACATCTTGGGTGGTAGTGGCGGAGTTTACAACGAAACATCCCAAAACCCAGTCTATTGGAGCGAGGGCAATACAGACTACGACCCTTTGTTTGTCGGCGAGGGTAACCGTCCTTACCTCTTGGGATACGATTCTCCGCTGATCGATATGGGCAGGCATCCGGCAAGCGGTGTAATCGACAACAGCAGAGACGCCGCGGGAAACGAACGCTATTGGGATGGCGATGGCGATGGGATTAGCACGATTGACGTTGGGGCATATGAATATCAACCGATATCTTATCCCATCTCTTTAGAAGCCTCTGTATGGCAAAATCAGATCCAGCTTGCCTGGCAGATACAGATAAATGAACGGGGACTGAGTGGATTCAGGATCTATCGTGATGGCGAAGCTTATGAGGATATCATGGAGCCATCACAATATGAGTTTCGAGATTACAGCGCCCAAAGCGATAGCATCTATTACTACGTGGTTGCCCTGTATGGCAGTATTGAATCTGCTCCATCCAATACTGTGGAAGTGATTATCGAGCCGGTTGCCAATGCCGATGAGATGGTACTCCCCCTGCTAAATACCATCTCTATTGGTCCCAATCCTTTCCGGGATATAGCAGTAATCCAGTATCAGCTGGAAAAACAAAGTGAAGTGGAGCTAAAAATCTATAACCTGAAAGGTCAACTGATCCGGACTCTGCCGCAAGGCGTGCAAAACAAAGGAAATCAAGTACTGGCATGGGACGGGAGTGATGACCGCAGGCAAGCGGTTGCCTCCGGACTATACTTCATCCGCATGCTTGCTGATGGAAAAATCATTACAACGCGCAAGATACTAAAGATCTGAATTATGAAGATCCGGGTATCTGAACAATACCATTCCTATTGCTCTATGGAAAAGAGATTAACAACAGCGCTTTATGCCAAGTATTCTCAAAGCTGTGTCTGCCGGATCAGTTCTACGATCTGCGCGGGATTATCCACCAGAAAATCGGGATCTTTGGCAGAGAGAAGATCGGTAGTATGAAATCCCCAACTAACAGAGATGATGCGCAGTCCGCATTTATGGGCGGCAATGATATCCCGGATTTCATCGCCCACATAGATCACATTTCCGGGCTTTAGCTTATGCTTTTTTAGTTGTTTGCGTATGCTGCTGTGTTTCTTCAGAATGCCGGATGTGCCTTCAATCCATTCAAAATACTCAAGCTGGTGCTGCGCTAAGAAGTGTTTCACGTTTTCGTCTGTATTTGAGCTCAAAAGCGCCATGGGGCAGCTTATTTGATGCAGGTTTTCCAGCATTTCTCTGATTCCCGGGAAGGGTTCCAGCTCATGGATGAGGTGGCGATATTCTACCAGTGCTCTGGGAATTGCTTTGGGTAATTTATAAAAGGGAATTTTTAGCCACTTCAGCGCCTTGGGGATGCTCATGGTTCGCACTTTGGCAAAATCCTCTTCACTAAGGCGTTTAATGCCAAAGTCTGGAGCCAGATTGTTGGCAATCTTCAAGCCAAGGTGGATCGAATCCGCAATTGTGCCATCAAAATCGAAGAGCAGGAAGGGCAGTTTCATGGGCGGCTCTTGAGAACGTATTCGTAAGCTATGTTTTTGCTGATCTTAAAGCGGTCTGCGAGCTGTTTGGCCAGTTCCCGGCTTTTAAGCTGGGGATTATTGGTCACCATTTGTTCTGCTTCCGCATTGGGAAAAGGTTCAGCGGTATCCTCAGCTCCTTCGATTACGATTACAAATTCTCCCTTCAGAGTAATGGAAAAATCCTCCACAATGCTTTCCACGGAGCCTCGGATACACTGCTCGTGTAGCTTGGATATCTCGCGCACTATGGCAATTCTGCGTTTGGGAAAATAATCTTTCATTTCTTGTAGGCTTTGCTTGAGATTATGCACACTTTCATAGATAATCGTGGTGATTGTGGCATTGGCGATTTGCTCTAACAATGCCTTGCGGTACTTAGTTTTATCCGGTAAAAAGCCCAAAAACTGGAAGGCAGATGTATCGAAGCCTGATACGCTGAGAGCGGGGATCAAGGCTGTTGCCCCCGGCAGAGCTTGCACCTCGAAATCCCGGCTGATGGCTGCTTTTACAAATAGTGCGGCGGGATCCGAGATCGCCGGAGAACCGGCATCGGATACTATGGCAAGATCCTCCCCCTGTTCCAGATGTTTAAAAAGTGCCAGTTCGCGGCTGCGTTCATTGAATTTATGAAAACTAAGCAGGCGGGGATGGGAAATCTCGTAACGGGAAAGCAGAAAAGCCGTCTTGCGCGTATCTTCACAGGCAATCAAGCTTACAGATTTGAGGGTTTCCAGCGCCCTAAGGGTGATATCTCCCAGATTCCCGATGGGTACCGGAATAAGAAATATCACCCCTTTGCGCATTATCTTATTTTATGAGCTCGAGCTCTTTGCCGATCTTGATGAAAGCGGCTACTGTTTTATCCAGATCTTCACGGGAATGGGCTGCGGAAAGCTGTACTCTGATGCGGGCTTTGCCTTTGGGTACCACAGGATAAACAAAGCCGATCACATATACACCTTCTTTGAGCAGCATATCTGCCATCTTAATCGCCAACGGGGCATCGTATAGCATGACGGGGACGATCGCGGTATTGCCAGCAACAATATCAAACCCGGCTTCAATCATTTTGCTGCGGAAGTATTTAGCGTTGTCCCAAACCTTGTCGCGCAGCTCGGTGGAGCCGCTGAGCAATTCGATAACCTTTAAGGTGGCACCGACGATCGCGGGAGCTAAAGTATTGGAGAAAAGGTAAGGACGGCTGCGTTGACGCAGAAGTTCGATGATTTCTTTGCGACCACTGGTGCATCCACCATTGCCGCCACCCATGGCTTTGCCAAAGGTAGTGGTGATGATATCTACTCTGTCCTGAACGCCAAATTGCTCGGGAGTGCCGCGTCCGGTTTTTCCAATGTAACCGGTGGCATGGCTATCGTCCACCATTACCAGTGCGTCATATTTATCCGCCAGATCGCAGATCTCATCCAGTTTTGCCATATCGCCATCCATAGAGAATACGCCATCGGTGCAGATAAGGCGATATTTCATATCTTTGGCATCCTTCAAGGCGTCTTCCAGTTCCTGCATATTGGAGTGTTTGTAGCGATAGCGTTTGGCTTTGCACAGACGTACACCATCAATGATGGAAGCATGGTTCAGTTCGTCCGAAATAAGGGCGCTGTCTTCACCTAAAAGTGGTTCAAATACACCACCATTGGCGTCAAAACATGCGGCATAGAGAATGGTATCCTCTGTGCCCAAAAATTTGCTTACGGCGTCTTCGAGATCTTTGTGAATCTGCTGAGTACCGCAGATAAAGCGAACGGAGGCAAGACCGTAGCCCCAAGTATTCATTATTTCCTGGGAAGCCTTAATCACTTCCGGGTGGTTGCCCAAGCCCAGATAGTTGTTTGCGCAGAAGTTTAATGCCTTGGTTCCGCCGGCAACACCGATTTGAGCTCCCTGAGGAGTGGTAAGAATGCGTTCGTTTTTGTAAAGTCCTTGTTCCTTAAGTTCCGCAAAAAGATTTTGCAGATCTGTCTTCATCTTGTTGTAAGCCATTGTTTCTCCCTTATGTATGGAATTATCTGTTTACGCGCATTTTTTCGCAAAGGCAAATTCAGTCAATAGAAATGTGTTACAAAAAGCCCCCAAGCGGCACTAATCGGATTTGGCTCGCTATTCTCAATGTGGCAAAGCCGACCTGCTCGATTGTTGCATTTTGCATTGTAAAAATATAATTTGACTTCCATAAAGACATTCCGTAATATTGCACCGTGTTCAGTGCATTTTTACAGTCAGTAACAGAGCGCTAAAGGAGTTCAGATGAAAAAGTTAAGCATCTTTGTTTTTTCTTTTTCTATGTAGTTACCGCGTTGAGGCTCAGACTATTGACCCTCAGATTGCCGACATGATTGCGCTAACCAGTGCGGATAGCCTTCAGGCATACACTCAGCATCTTCAGGATTATCAAAGCCGCTATCGGAGGTTGGATAACCGCTTTGAAATCTCCGCCTGGATTCTTAGTAAGTTTGAGCAATACGGCTTTACAAACTGCAGCTATCAGGAATATGAACTGCAGGGTGTTACGCAACGTAACGTGATTGCCACTATTCCCGGCTCAGTAAACCCGGATACCTATGTGCTTGTTGGCGCCAACTACGACAGAATTACAAACAGTCAGCCCATGGTGTTTGCTCCCGAAGCAGATGATAACGCCAGTGGAACTGCAGGTCTGCTGGAGATGGCGCGCATTATGAAGGCAGCTAATTTTCAACCTGATTGCAGCATTCGCTTCATTGCCATCAGTGCAGAGGAAGGGCTGGGATGGGGTTCAGATCACTATTGCCAGACTGCCATTGCAGAAGGTCAGGACATCCGGCTGATGCTAAATATGGACATGATAGCATGTAGCGAAGAAGCTGCCGGGGAATTTCTGATCCATCCCTATGAGGGCTTTTTGTACCATTGCGATGAAGCAATACGCATCTCGGAGCTATACAGCGTATACCAACCGGCATATGGTTCTTTCAACGGCACTTCGGATAGCATCATTGT
>CAZJJH010000151.1:0-4726 GCA_964546265.1 uncultured Candidatus Cloacimonadota bacterium | reverse complement strand
AATCCGCAGTCTCCGTTCCAAAATCCTCAAATAAAAGAGTGTTTCGGGAATTTCCTGCGGAATTTCCTATCTGTGCGAAAAGACCGCTGTACACTCCTAAAACAACAATCAGGAGTACGAATAACAGCTTGTGTCTGTTCATACCTTAATCTCCTTGTTTAGAATATATTATTTTTACTTATTTCAGATATCTCTGGGACATCCTTAAATCCATACAATGCAACCACATAAAAGCCACACGAGCCGATTTGTTATGAGCAAAATGGGAAGCATCAGCACTATAACATGCCAGAATAGTGCCAAAATTCATGATATTTTCGCAAAAAGGATCCTCTGCGCCATTTTTGGATAGATAGTGACATATTTGTGCTGCGAACGCCCTTCTTGCACCGCATGCCCACCTGATGTTTCGTCCGGACATTAGCGTGGAGTTATCGTAGGATACTGCTGTCGTCACAGCATCATCCTACGATAAAGGCGTGCTGATCTTACGCTTAAGCATTGCGGGGAAAACGGGGATTAGAAGTGTTAAAAGCGCAGAGACTTTCTTCTACATTGGGGCAAAAATAGGCTAAAATAATGCCAGAGATATTGCCATGATCAGCATTCCGGCGATCAAACCGGTGATCGCAACATGGTGCTCGGCATATTCTTCAGCAGTGGGCAGAAGTTCGTCTAGAGAAATATAGACCATGATTCCGGCAACGGCGGCAAAGACCATGCCAAACGCGGCATCTGAGATAATTGTTTTGAGTAAAAAGAAGCCGATGATGGCGCCTACAGGCTCTGATAACCCAGAAAGGAAAGAATAGATAAAGGCTTTCTTGCGGCTCTTGGTGGAGTAATAGACCGGAACGGATACGGCGATGCCTTCGGGAATATTATGAATAGCGATCGCGATAGTAATGCTAATTCCCAGAGCGGGATCTTTTACTGCAGCCATGAAGGTTGCAAGCCCTTCCGGGAAATTGTGGATCCCTATTGCCAGGGCGGAAAATAGACCCATGCGCATTAGTTTTTTATCGTCAGGAATAGCAGCCTTCTTCTCTGTGCAATCAATGTATTTAAGCTCATGGGGGTTTTCGTAGGATGGCACCAGGTTATCGATCAGGGCAATTATGCCCATGCCCACAAAAAATGCCAGAATGGTGTACCAGTATCCTGCCGATTCGCCATAGACTAAGGAAAGAGACTCATTGGCTTTGGGGAAGATCTCCACAAAACTAACGTATATCATCACTCCCGCTGAGAGTCCCAGGGCAGCAGAGAGGAACTTTGGGCTGAACTTCCTGGCAGTAAACGCCATCAGGGATCCTATCCCTGTGGAAAGTCCTGCTAAAAGAGTCAGCCCAAAGGCAAAAAGGATGTCTTCGTTCATTAGTTTAGTTTCAAAAGCTTGCCCTGTTCATTGCTACCATTCAGGCGATAGAAGTAAAGACCTGAGGGAAGCTCTCGGGCTTGCCAATCAATTTGGTTGCTGCCTTTTTCCAAGTTTTGCAGAGAAATGCTGTCCACCTTCTGACCACGGCTGTTATAGATCGTGATATTGGCAGATTGCCCGGCTTTGGCACTTTGCAGATCGAAACTGAGCCGGTCGCGGAAAGGATTGGGCCAGGTGCTTTTCACCGAGATCAAGGCGGGGCTTTGCACGGCATCGGTGGAACTAACGGGACCCACGACCATTTTGAAGGGGATTACATAAGTGGGGGCAAGGTTGGATTCTATTACAAAATTGAAAGTCCCGGTTCCCAAGCTGCCGGTAAAGATGTTCAGATCAAATTCTTTTGCAGAATCTGCGGCAATATCATGGTTGTATGGTGTGTTCCCGGGATAGCAGAAGCCATCGATATCACAATAGTTCAAATACCAATCCTCCGGAACGTCAACGCTCTGGATATAGGTGGTAATCTGGCTGGCGGCACCGAGGCTGTAAACGAAGAAATGGGGAGAAAAGTAGCTGCCGGGCTCCGGAGTGTTCAGCGTAAGGTCAAAGGGCGCGGCTACCCTTGTTTGTTGCTGTGGTTGCGTCAGGGTACTTACGGATTGGAGGATGGTGCGCCCTTCCAATTGCACAAAAGCTACCGCCCAAAGATTGGCAAGGTTCCAGGCAGGAGAGGGGCTTACCGCAAAATCAAACTGCTGGCTGTTTCCCTGACCGGCAAGAGTAATGGTTTGGGATTGTACAGCGCGCACAATGCGGTTGAGATCGGCAGATATGGCATCTT
The DNA here is from genome assembly GCA_964546265.1 of uncultured Candidatus Cloacimonadota bacterium. Taxonomy (GTDB): domain Bacteria; phylum Cloacimonadota; class Cloacimonadia; order Cloacimonadales; family Cloacimonadaceae; genus UBA5456. The sequence continues at coordinate 2,501 of CAZJJH010000151.1, read as the reverse complement.
CCACCAGATAAAAGACCACATTGGCATTATCTAAGGAGATCTCTTCATGCAACATTTCCACGTTAAAGCTGTAGTTTCCGGTGCTATGACTGGCTTCCACTACGCTCATTTTGAGGGGAGAAGCCAAAAAGCGGAATTGATTGAGCGCGGCACGATATAGGCTGCCGTCTTCAATCTGCTCATCAGATCCGTTTACTCGGGTTTTGCCGTTGAAGATTACGGCAGGAAAGCTGAGCACATCATAATAATCGAAACGGGCATCAATTTCAGGTGTGCTATATTCTCCGCTTTCGGTTAAAAGCCGGGGTATGGAGATCTCGCCGGGATTCACTTCAGCTTCGATCACGTTCAGGCCTTCTTGCGCTACAGCGCATGCCACACACCAACTGGCACCGAAATTTTCGATAAGGGTATTGGTGGGGTAGTAGTTTGGCGTTTGAGCTCCCAGGAATGCGAGGCTGAGGGCAAAGAAAACTATCAATATAACTTTCATAATGAACTCCTAAAATCTGGTGCTAAGCTCGGCTCTTAAGCCTTCAAAGGGTGCCACATAGCGGCAGACGCCATTGCGGCAAACCTTACCGCCCTGTTCCTTTCCGGCAAAGAGAATGAGCTCGCTATGATCCAAAATGGGATATTTCAGCTCGATGCCTGGCATGTATCTGCTTTGCGTAAGCGAGCTAAAATCTGCCCACCAGCTTTGCAAGCCCAGGGATACAGAGAGATCCTTGAACTTAAAGTCTGCTTGCACAAGCGGTTCGTAGTGGCTGGATTCTGTTGTATCGCTTTCCTTATCCACAGTCTTAAATTCTGCAGCAAGATGGAGCGGGAACCCGAAGGGATTGATATTGGCAGAAAGGGCGGGATAATATTCTTTTTGCCAGGTAGCCAGCGCGTCGTCCAGCTTTTCCACATGGTTGTAAGATACCAGGTATAAATCCTCATTCTGGCTAAATTCCAGTGCCAGATAGAGGTCGTTCATCTGTTTGTCTTTGGAGCTGTCCCAGGCTTCGGCGTAATCTGCCATAAGATAGATGTTTTCGCCAAATACATAAGAAGCCCGGGCTTGCCAGCCTTCTTCGTCCTGTCCGCTTGCGAGGGCATCGGAAAGGGTTTCGGAATGGTAGTTTGCCAGAGGGATATCGTTGAGCCGGTAATCGAAGCCCTCATAATTTTTGTAAGCTGCGCCGAGAAGGAGATTTCCCCAAAGATATTCGAGATTTGCATATAGGGCATGAAGATCATTTTGTGGCGAAGTGTTGCGATAGCTTTTCCCTGCGGCATATTCTGCAAAGGCTTCCAAATTTCCCCTGCTGGCGCTCATTCTACCGGCAAAAACATCTTTGTAGCTGTAGGCATTTAAGGGCGTAATATCTCTAAAGGCAACAGCAGATGCGCCCAGATTGATGCCTGGCAAAACGAGATATTCGGCATCGGCACCATAGGCAAGGTCGTAGCGATTTTTATTGATTTCACTGTTGATCGCGCCATAGATGGCTTTTAGTTTCAGCTTGCCGTCGTAGCGCAGCAAGGTGCTTTGCAGGCGGTGATCTTCATCAAACTCCAGATCCTCAAAACTGCGCAGAACAATGCCATAGCCAAAGGTTTCCTCTGTGGTACCCACGTGCAGGCTAAAATCGTCCTTACTAAAGCCGGCATATAGCTCTTCCCAGTCCACGCTCAAACGGGCGGGATCGATCTCGTCCATTAGTTCGGTCTGTTCTGTAGAATATTTGGGCAATTCGCTATTGAACGCCATGCCAAAGCGGAAATTGCTGTAGGCGAGGTGAAAGGCAAAGCTATCGGAAAAATAGGCATTTAGGGAATCTTCGGCGGTGCGGTAAACAAATTTGGCATCGTTGATTCCGTTTATCTGTAAAGTGTTTTGTCCCATCAGCATAACTACTGAAAGGGCAAAGAACAACACGAGCTTCCACTTCATTTATTATTCCTTTTCGTGATCACAATTGCCACAGTGTTCGCCATCTTCTTTGTTTTGGTCATGATGCTTTACTTCGTCTTTTAAGCCCAGCAGGTCTCTTACGTGCTTTTCATAGATCTTTTCGGTTCCGGCTTCAAAGCCCAGGTGCGAATAGACGATCTTTCCGGTGTTATCCAGGATAAAGCTATGGGGTGGATTCACCACATTCATTTGTTTGGCAAGGCTCTTGTCAGCATCAAAGAGGTTTATGAATTTGAAGTTTTTGCTTTTCAGATAGGCTTTGGCGCGGCTTTGGGCTTTAGGAGCATCGATGGAGATCATCACCACAGTGAGATCCTCATATTTCTCCGCAAGGGTGGAAAGCGCGGGCATTGCCTCCTTGCAGGGCTTACAGTAATCTGCCCAGAAATCGATTATTATGGGTCCTTTGCCTAAAAGGGAGGCAAGGCTGACGTCTTCGCGCGCCATATTTGGTAGTTTAAAATCCGGCATGGCATCTGCCAGAAGGGGCAGACACAACAGTAACAGGCTTAATATTACAAGCATTCTTCTCATTTTT
>CAZJJH010000150.1:0-4791 GCA_964546265.1 uncultured Candidatus Cloacimonadota bacterium | reverse complement strand
GTAGCCTGTACACAAGGTTAGCATCATTCCCCGCGGTTTTACCGGGGGCGCTACCCACTATTTACAAAGCGATAAAACGGGATATTCCCGCAGCTATCTGAAGCAGTTTCTGGTGTCCCTTTTGGGCGGCAGAGCAGCCGAAGAGGTGGTGTTTGGAGAGCTAACAACCGGCGCGGGAAATGATCTGGAACGAACCACAGACATCGCGAAAAAGATGGTTTGTTCGTGGGGCATGAGCGATGTGATCGGTCCCATGACCATTGGCAAGGAGCAGGGAGAAGTGTTCTTGGGAAAAGAGCTTACTTCCAGCGATATGCATAGCGACGAGACCACCCGTCTGGTAGATTCCGAGATCCGGAATATCATCTCCGAAGCTCACAGTAAGGCGCGGGAGATTCTGGAAAAACACCGGGATTTGATGGATAAGATGGCGCAAGAGCTTCAAGAAAAAGAGACTTTGGGAACAGATGAGATCTTTACACTGATCCTGAACAATCTGGAAAGCGAAGAGCGCAAACTTGTGGAAAATAAATATGAACGTGCCAAAGAGATGCGTTTTGAGCACTCTGTGGAGGAGGCTGAGGAATCGGCTGTAGAGGAAAGTAAGGAAACACCCACAGAAGAAAAAAAAGAGATAAAACAGGAAAAAAATGATTGATAGAACTATGCATGCAACCACGATAATCGGGCTGCACCGCAAGGGCAAAACAGCTCTTTGCGGGGATGGTCAGGTTAGTTTGGGAGATACAATTGTAAAAGCGAAAGCCCTAAAGATAAGGCGGATATTTGATGACAAAGTGATCATCGGTTTTGCAGGTGCTACAGCCGATGCCTTCACCTTATTCGAGAAATTTGAAGCTAAGCTGAAGAGTAACAAAGGAAATCTGAAAAAAGCAGCAGTGGAGCTGGCGAAAGATTGGCGTCAGGATAAATATCTTAGAAGGCTGGAAGCCATGTTGATTGCCGGCGATTCTACCGGGATTTTGATGATAAGCGGAGTAGGAGATGTAATGGAACCGGATGATGGTCTGATAGCTATCGGCAGCGGTGGCAATTACGCGCTTTCCGCGGCGCGCGCCTTGATGCGCAATACGAATCTTTCCGAGGAAAAGATAGTTACTGAGGCAATGAAGATTGCCTCCGAGATCTGCGTATATACAAACGATCAATTTACCCTGGAGGTCTTGTAGTGGGCGATATCAGTAAACTTACTCCTGTACGCATAGTTCAGGAGCTGGATAAATATATCATCAGCCAGGCTGCAGCAAAACGCAGCGTAGCCATTGCGCTTAGAAATCGCTGGCGGCGTCAGCAAGTGCCCGGAGATATCAAGCGTGAGATTATGCCCAACAACATCATCATGATCGGTCCTACCGGAGTAGGTAAAACCGAGATCGCCCGGCGCATAGCCAGACTGGTGGATGCACCATTTATCAAAGTGGAAGCCTCCAAATTTACGGAAGTGGGATATGTGGGGCGCGATGTAGAATCCATGATCCGGGAACTAATGAATTATGCCGTGGTTCAAACTCGGGTGCGGATGGTAGATGAGATCAAAGAAGAAGCCCGGATGATGGCGCTGGAAAAAGTATTGGACATCTTGATGCCCTTCAAACGCCGAAAATCAGACAAAGCGGATCCCGAGCAGGAAGAGCGCCAAAAGCGCTCCAAGGACAAAATGCGCCAAAAGCTCATCGCCGGGAAACTGGATGAAAAAGAGATCGAGATCGAGCTAAGCCCGGAAGATAACATGCCAAACTTTGAGATCATGAGCAATTTTGGGCTGGAGGCAATCGATTTTGATTTTTCGGATATGCTTTCAAACATCCTTCCTTCCAAGGCTGGCAAAAAACACAAAACCACGGTTGCAAACGCGATCAAGAGTTATACAGAGCAAGAAATATCCCGACTGGTTCCCAAAGATAAGGTGACCGATGCCGCGAAAAAATCAGTAGAAGAAAATGGTATTGTGTTTATCGATGAGATAGATAAAATAGCTACTGCTGAAAAGCACAGCGGTATAGATGTATCCCGCAGCGGAGTGCAAAGGGATCTCCTGCCAATCGTAGAGGGCAGCAGTGTTCCTACCAAGTATGGTCCAGTGGATACATCCCACATCCTCTTCATTGCCGCGGGAGCTTTTTCTACGGCTAAACCCAGCGATTTGATCCCGGAACTTCAAGGCAGATTTCCTATCAGAGTAGAATTGAACAGCCTTACAGAACGGGATTTTGTGCGCATCATCAGTGAGCCGGAGAACGCTCTTACCAAGCAGTATCACGAGCTCTTCGCAACCGAGAAAGTGGATCTGACCTTCAGTTCTGGAGCCATAAAAGAGATCGCAAAATATGCTGCAGTGGCAAATGAAAAAATGGAAGATATCGGAGCCCGCAGGCTGCACACTATCATGAACACTTTGCTGGACGACTATCTGTTCAGAATGCCGGATTCCAAGCTGAAGAAAGTAAGCATCAATCAAAAAATCGTGAAAGAAATGCTAAGCCCGGTAATCGAGAGTGAGGATCTCTCTCGCTTTATTCTCTGATGATCAGCTTTTTAAAGAAAACCTTTGTGTCCCTTGGAGTACGCAACTACCGGATATTCTTCAGCGGACAGGCTGTATCGTTGATCGGGACCTGGATTCAAAGAACCACAATGGGCTGGTATGTATACAGACTTACAAATTCAGCCTGGCTCTTGGGAGTGGTTACCTTCCTATCCATGATCCCATCTGTGTTTATATCCCCTTTTGTGGGCGCTTGGGCAGATCGAATCAACCGGCATCATACCTTGATTGGCACCCAGTTTGCGTTCCTTATACAAAGCGGCTTGTTGGCGATATTGGTGTTGACGAATGTGATTAACGAAAACCTATTGTATCCCATCTTGCTTCTGGCATTGTTTCAAGGTATGATAGAGGCGGTGGATTCTCCCATCAGGCAAACCCTTTTGATCGACCTCGTTGGCGATAAGAAGCTGATCCCAAACGCCATAGCAACCAACAGCGCGATGTTCAACAGCGCCCGTTTGATCGGCCCCGCGGTGGGAGGATTGCTCATTATTCTCTTTAGTGAGGGGGTCTGCTTTGCCATCAATTCTGCCTCTTATATCCCAGTGATAATTTCCCTGTTTTTTATCAGAATTAAGTATCCCAAACTGCTGCCCCGTACGGAATCCACTCTCAAAAAGATTGCCGGAGGGTGGAAATATGTGTACCATAGCTTTCCCATCCGCTATCTGATCATGAATCTGGCAGTATATACTTTGTTTGGCTACAGCTATTCCACCTTGATGCCGGTGTTTGCGCGCGATATCCTGAATGGAAACAGCGGAACCCAGGGTTTACTGATGTCCACAGCCGGCATTGGAGCGCTGGTAGGAGCTTTTGTTCTGGCAAGCAAAACCAGCATCAAAGGTATGCAGTTCCGCCTGATCGGAGTTGGTCTTTTGGCCAGCACGTCGCTGATGCTGTTTTCACGCAGCACCATGCTTGCTTTCAGCATGATTATGATGCTATTTATTGGTTTTGGCATGATGATGAATAATGCCACTACAAATACTTTGCTGCAATCCCTGGTTTCGGATGAGATGCGCAGCAGAGTGCTGAGCACTTATACCATGACCTTTCAGAGTATGTCTCCCTTTGGCGGGTTGCTGGTAGGGAGCCTTACCAGTAAATTTGGACCCCAAACATCACTGTTGCTTTGCGCTTCAGTCTGTTTTCTTTGGAGTATCAATGGCCTGCGCACTCTTCCCAGATTCAGCAAGAGTATGCTAAAGATGCTGGTGCTAAATTCCAATTCATCGGTGTATAGAAGTCCCAAATTGAGGCTGAGCAAATGAAGAAGATATTCTGGCATCTGGGAAACAGGAAAGCGGACTACCGGGCTCTGATGCGCGAGCAAATGGATATCGTGTTAGGGGGTGTATCCATTCCCGTTTCCCGCATGGTAATAGGCGAGCAAACGCACTCAAATCTGGTGCATATCTGCCAGGAGACGGATTGTGGGGCTGGCTTGGGCAAGCATCCTCAGATTCCAGTTGTGGATGGTTTTGTAAGCGATATTCCCAATCAGTTTTTGTTGATACGTACTGCAGATTGCTACCCGGTATTATTTTACGATCCCCAAAAGATGGTGGTAGGGGCGGTGCATAGCGGCAGGGAAGGAACCAGGAAGAACATCGCCGGGCAAGCCATTGCCACAATGATCCAGCACTATGGCTGCAGGGCCGGGGATATCGTAGCACATATCGGAGCAGGTATTTGTGAGCAGCATTACGAGGTGTCTGAAGCCATCTGGCAAGAGTTTAACAGAAGTTTACAAGCCCAAGATCTATGTCCCTGTATAGACACATTTCGGCATGTAAATATTCGCACCAGCATCTTTCAACAGCTTATCCGTTGCGGCATTCGCTTCAAAAACATTGAGAATGTGCACAGCTGTACTTTTGAAGATGCAGATTACTTTTCCTTTCGAAGGGATAGGGGTAACAACCGGCAAATCAATATAATCGGGATTATCGATGAATAAGATTCTTTACAGTCCCAGTGGCAATGTGATGCTGGAGCTAAGGCAGGAAAGCTCCTCCGCTTGGCTCACAATCAAACGCAGCGGGCGTTTGGTAGATGAAAAAGAGATATTGGACCTGATCGATGAAGCCGGCATAAAATCCGGATTCGAGGAAGCGTTGCAACTCATCCGCGAGCGGGGAATTGAGAAGGAATATGACAGAGCTTTCCCGATAGCCATCTGCAACAAAAGCGATAGTAGCGAGGCCGGCCTGCACTAC
>CAZJJH010000149.1:0-4796 GCA_964546265.1 uncultured Candidatus Cloacimonadota bacterium | reverse complement strand
GTGGTCTCACAGCCGGAATGCTATTACAACACAACGGCTACAATGTTACTATAGTTGAAAAAGCAGACCGCGTAGGAGGCAGAAATGCCCGCATCGATTTAGGCGAGTTCAAATTTGATACGGGTCCCACCTTTTTAATGATGAAATTTATCCTGGATGAAATGTTTGCGGCTGTGGGGCGCAGGACCGAGGACTATCTACAGACGGTGAAACTGGATCCCATGTATAAATTATATTTTCCGGATTTTGCGATGGATATCCGTACCGATATTCGGGATATGAAGTCCGATATCGCTCGAATTTTCCCGGGAGAAGAGGCAGGGATTGATAAATTCTTAGAAAAAGAAACAATCCGCTATGAAAAACTCTTGCCCTGCTTGCAGATTCCATATTCTGATGCCAAGAGTATGGTCTCCAAACACTTGCTGGGTGCGCTCCCCGTGCTTTCATTGGGTAAATCTCTATATGGTGTTTTGGGCGATTATTTTACCAGTGAAAAATTGCGGCTCAGCTTCACTTTCCAATCAAAGTACCTGGGCATGTCTCCTTGGGAATGCCCCGGTGCTTTTACCCTGATTCCCTACGTAGAACATCATGAAGGCATTTACCATGTGATGGGCGGACTCTCCAAAATATCGGATGCCATGGCGCAGGTGGTAAATGAAGAGGGCGGAAAGATTATGCTGAACACCGCCGTACGGGAGCTGATCGTGGAGGGGAAAACGGTGAAAGGAGTGCGCCTGGAAGATGGCAAAGAGTTGTTTGCCGACGCGACCTTCATAAATGCCGATTTTGCCCATGCAATGAGCAACCTTGTCTCCCCGGGTAAACTTCGCAAATATAGCAGATCAAAGCTGTTACAGAAGAAATACTCCTGCTCCACCTTCATGCTGTATCTGGGCATAGACCGCAAGGTGGATCTGCCCCACCACAACATCCGTTTTAGCCCCACATATCAGGAAAATGTGGAAGATATCTTCGATAGAAAAACTCTGCATCCGGATACCGCTTTTTATCTGCAAAATCCATCCGTAACAGATCCTTCTCTTGCTCCGGACGGAAAATCTGCTCTATACATTCTGGTTCCTGTGGCAAATAACAAAAGTGGCATCAATTGGGAACGCGAGCAAAAAAAATACCGGGACAACGTGATAAAGCTCATTTCTACCCAGCTTCCCGGGATGGAAAATCTGGAAGATTGGATTGAAGAAGAGCTGATCATCAGCCCGCAGGATTGGCAGAACAACTACAATGTATTTTTGGGTGCCACTTTCAACCTGGCTCACAGCCTGGATCAGATGCTGTATCTGAGACCGCGCAATAGATTTGAAGAGCTGGATAATTGCTACCTAGTGGGTGGCGGCACGCATCCGGGATCCGGTTTGCCCACCATCTATGAATCCGCCCGCATCAGTGTAAACCTGCTTACAGGCATGCAGATATAAACCAAAGCAGAAATGGAGAACTTCGGTAAGCTCTACCCAAAACCTTGCTTCGAAGATCCATATTTATGTAGTTTTTACCGAGTTTCCGCTTATGTTTTAGATTATAAACAATAACAGGAGAACTTTATGTCCGATACTAATAGTAAGTCCCGCATTAAATACTACGTCCTGGCAGCGGTGATAATTATCATAATTGCGGCGTTTCTGATCGTGCCTCGATGGAATAATTATCAGAATAACAAACGCGCTGAAGAAGTTCGCGAAGCGGTAGAAGCACTGCATTTGTATGTAGATAACTACTGGAAAACCAATGGCAGCGCCAGCGGATTTGACCTGAACAGCGCCCTTGTAGAGATTGGCATGAAACAGAGTGTGATCAAAAACTGGACCTTTGCCATTGCCTGGAAATCTTCCGTGATATATACCACTCAAATGGTGGAAAAACTTAAAAATGTGGACGACAACAATTACGTATATGTAGCCCCATACAAGATTATAATGGCTGTTGCAACCGCCCAGAACCCCCTTGGCGAAGGCCGCAAACTATGGTTTGATGGAGATGCTAACAGTTTTCACGGCTTTGGTGTGGATAACGCTGTTGAGCCGGATTGGGCAAGAATCTTCCCCAGCCCTTGATTTTAGTACTCAAACAAGCTTTTGAGCTCTTCAATGCTCATCGATTTTAGCACAGAGCTACCCCCTTCGATGACATCATTGAAGAGCTCAATCTTATTTTGCTGCAAAGAGAGTATCTTCTCTTCCACCGTAGCCTTGGTGATGAGCCTATAAACTTGAACCTTACGTGTCTGACCAATGCGATGGGTTCTATCTATAGCCTGAGATTCCACCATCGGATTCCACCAAGGATCATACAGGATCACCGTATCCGCCGCAGTGAGATTCAGCCCGGTACCGCCCGTTTTCAAACTGATCAAAAATACCGGAATGTTCTCATCGTTCTCAAAGGCATGGATTTGAGCTTGTCTGTCTTTAGTTTTCCCATCCAGATAGCAATAGTTTATTCCCAGATCGCTAAACACTGTGCGAATTATCTTTAGCATTTGCACAAACTGTGAGAATACCAGAATTTTATGACCCCCGGCAATTGCGTCTTGCACCAGTTCTACCAACATCTCCATCTTGGCCGAAAGTTCAGTCGCTGGCAGGATATCGTTATTGGCAAGATGCGGGTGATTACATACCTGTCGTAGCTTTGTAAGCGCAGCCAATATGTGCACATAGCTCATTTCTTCCTGAGATTCCGGCATCAGCTTTTTCTGAACTGTTTCCAATATCTGAAGATACAGTTTTTCTTGCAGGGCACTCATTTTGCACCAGGATATCTGCTCTTGTTTATCTGGCAATTCCAGTAAAACTTCCTTTTTTACTCTGCGCAGGAGGAAGGGTGTGCTTAGTCGATGGAGTGTGGTTCTGGCATCTGAGTTGTCCTCGGTTTTCAGATAGTCATTTTTAAAACGTTTCAAACTCCCCAGATACCCCGGCATCAGGAAATCCATAATGCTCCATAGCTCTGTCATGTTATTCTCTATGGGAGTTCCGGAAAGCGCAAGCCGATGTTTGGAATTCAACTTTTTGATGGCTCTTGTGCGCTGGGCAGATACATTCTTGATGTTTTGAGCTTCATCCAGGATCAACCACTCAAATTGTCTGCTTTTCAGAAGTGTGAGATCGCTCAACACCATCGAATAGCTGATTATATAAAGGCGGATATTGGGGTTTTGCAATACCTCGGTACGGTTCTCCTTATTCCCTTCCAGGATGGCATACGGGATATTGGTATGAAATTTTTCGATCTCTGCCGCCCAGTTGTATAGCAGAGTCTTAGGGCAAATCACCATGCTGGTGGAATCCTGAGGAGCTGTCACCACCATCGTCAAAGCTTGAATGGTTTTACCCAGTCCCATTTCGTCTGCCAGAATTCCATTCAGATGGTAATGCTTTAGCATATTAAGCCATGCCACTCCGGCTTTTTGATATCCGCGCAGAATAGTATGAAGATACGATGGCATCTCCGGCTCCCGCTTCAGCCTGCGCTCGTGCAGGTCTTCAAACATATTCTCAAAATATTCATCCCCCACGATTCTAAAGGCGGGGTTTTCTTCTCTCAAACGCTGATAATAGGGCAAATTCAAAACCCTGGCGCGATACACCTCATCGTTATTGGTCTCACTCCGCTTGAGCAGCTGCTCCATTTCTGCGAAAATTTGTGGATTACTGATAAAATAGATTCTACCGTCCACCGTGTGCAGAAACTCCTCGCTGGATTTAAAGTATTGCGCGAGCTCTTCATGACTGAAACGCAAATCTTTATAGCGGTAATTGAGTTCGTAACTGAACCAATCAATATCCTCAGTTCGCTGGATTTTTACTTCAGCTTCCAGGTGAATCTTGGTTATAAATCGATTCTTCAAAGTTTCTGATATCTCAAGTTCCCATTTGCCATCATCCAGTTCAAACACAGCCTTTTGTAAGGCGGCAAAATCATCTGCTACATATACCAACTGAGAGTTTTGCTCAAATTGATTTATCTGCGGCAGAGGCAATGTGTCCAATAGTTCCAGCGCCCGATCCCGCAGCTCAGGAGGCAGATAGAACCATTTCTTCTCTTCCGGCTCCGCTCCTTTGTAGGAACTATACACCAGGGGCTTACCATATTTTAGCACTCCAAGAGGAAGTTCCATAGATTCCTCATACACCCAATATGCTTCGATCAGAATGTCTGCACCCATTTCCCGAATGTACAATTTGCCGCTTGGAATTACGTTCACCACCTCCGGTAGATCTATTGACGAATCGAAATCCAGGTAGATATTACGCTTGGCAAGCTCGCTGTGAACTATGCTTCGATAGTAAATAAGATCCGTTTCTTTGAGATACATTCTCCCGCTGAATATGGCGTCTGACACATCTTTCTTGAAGGGAAGCCAAACTTTGTAGATTTTATTGCGAAAAAACAGCCAGCCCGGGTTTCCCATAAACCAGGCAGATAGCTCATCCACCAGCACTGGAAGCAATTGATAGTTCGTCTTTCCTGCTTTCTCTATACGAAGTGCCAAAGGATAGTCCTGTCCGGAAAACTGCAGCAGTTCGCGAGTTTCTTTTACCACAAGCCGCTCTCCCATGTGCTGCATATGCACTAACAAATGGGGGAAATTTTCTTTGTTTACACTCCAAAACCGGTTTTTTCTGCTATAGGGCAGATTCAAGCCAGCGATCGTCTGCATAAAGTCCATCAAATAACTATCAAAAGCCTCTACGGACTTAGCCAAATCGGGATCAACGACCTCTGAATTGCGTAGCGTTTTCATTAAAGCCGGAAAATCAATATCC
>CAZJJH010000148.1:0-4807 GCA_964546265.1 uncultured Candidatus Cloacimonadota bacterium | reverse complement strand
TTAGTTTGTTAGCCTTTACGATGGCAGAACCACCAGTCAAAGCATTCCATTTCGCCAGCTTTGGCTTTGGCTTTGCGCTCGTTTGCTCCATCTACATCTTTGGGCGGGGGCACGATTACGTGATCCTTAATAATGCCGTTGTTCGGCCAATCTGCCGGCATAGCGCATTTGTTTTTGTCGCTATATTGCATTCCTTTTACGGCACGCAGGATTTCCTGCATATTGCGTCCCAGCTCTTGGGGATAATAAAGAATTATACGGATGGTGCCCTTATCGTCTACGATAAACACCGCTCTTACAGTATTGGAATCCTTTCCGGGATGAATCAGACCCAGTCGGTTTGCCACCGCGCCGGTATCCGCAATAATGGGAAACTCAATTTCCACTCCGATGTTTTCTTTGATCCATTCTTCCCATTTGATATGGGAGAACACCTGGTCCACACTCATTCCGATCAATTCACAATTAAGTGCGCGAAATTCTTTGTAAAGATTTTGGAAGGCTACAAATTCTGTAGTACATACCGGCGTAAAATCGGCGGGATGACTGAAGAGCACAAACCACTTACCTGCCATATCATTGGGCAGAGTCATAGTGCCACGAGTAGTGAGAACCTTAAGTTCCGGGAATTTATCCCCTAGCAAAGGCATACCTTGATTTTCCATACAGTTTCTCCTTAAATGTTTTTTATACCGTATATATTAATGCGTTTCGGGGCAATGTCAAAAACTTTTAGTAGAATAAATTTTCCCTTTCTCCTATAAGCAAAGAGCTGCGTTACTCAAGTAAATTCCAATTATGGAACAGGGAAATGAAATAAATCTTGACTTCAGTTTCAGGATTTTATAGCTTGGCACGAGGTAATAAGACATTTAGGAGATGCACTATGTATACTTTGGAGACAAAGCGAGAAGGCGAAAGATCTGGTAGCAGGCTTGCCGTTAAGGCCTGTAGCTTATTGGACTGTATCAGCTTGCAGGATATCATGGACGGCTTGCATTCCATTACTGGCTATTCTATGGCTATAATTGATCTACAAGGAGAGGTATTGGTTAAGACCGGGTGGCAGACTATCTGTGAGGTATTTCACCGCAAGAACAAACTATGCTTGCAAAACTGCCGGGAAAGCGATATCAGTTTTGTAAAAAATATTCCTCCCAATGAGTTTAAACTCTACAGATGCAAAAACAATCTCTGGGATACAGTTACTCCTCTGTTTGTGGGTGGACAGCATCTGGCGAATCTTTTCTTTGGGCAGTTTCTTTTTGAGGAACAGGAAACCGATCTGGAGCTTTTTAAACAACAGGCGCGGGAGTATGGGTTTAACGAGACCGATTATCTGAGTGCCCTGGCAGAGGTTCCGCGCTACTCCTACGAAAAAGTGGCAAAGATCATGAATTTCTTAAGTAAATTTGCTTCTCTGATCTCTAACAATAATCATCAACGCCTGATGGCGAATATGCACTTTGACCAACGTGAAGACTTGCTGAACACATTAAGATTTCACAGCCTGGTATTGGAAAACATTGCCGATAGCGTATCTGTCACGGATCTAAATGGAAAAATCTTATATGTAAACAATGCCGAGTGTGAAGCAACCGGCTACAGCCGGGAGGAATTGATCGGCAAGCATATCAGTTATTTAGGTCACGACGAAAGCTCCGCCATCACCCAGGCAGAGATTTTGCAAAACACTATCAAGCATGGTTCTTTTGAATGTGTCTTGCGAAACCGGGGTAAAAACGGTAGATTGAGAAACCTGAAACTGAAGACCCAAACCATCTTTGACGCTCATAACAAAGCAATTGCTCTTTGCGCCACCGCCCAGGAAACTGACGACTGCCGGTAAAACCCGGGTATAGGCATTGTAAAACCCCTTCCGGTTTTAATCCTTTTTCCGGAGGGTTTTTTTTGTGAACAGCCTTACCTGTGCGCGCCCCTTAGAAAAAAAATCGCTTGTAAGTTGTTTGTTTCGCATTAGTTAGGATCTTGCTCCAAAAAAATATTCGCTTTTGTCCAGAAGCTGTCCGTCACATACATAGTGAAGGCAATCCGGAAAGCCAAAAAAAATAATTGGAGTAAAACCATGAAAGCAAAACTTAAGTACGGAATCGCTTCTTACAGCGGAACCATCGACGACATCACCTTCGCCAGCTACAAAGACGGGGCAGTTTGCATTGCCCGCAAGTATGTAAGCCCCACTCTCACCGAACAGAATAGCAGATTGGGAGACAATGCCAAAAACCTGAGCCAGCTTTATGCTGAATGCAGTGAAGGCTATAAAAGTGACCTGCGCAGCTATGCTGATCTCTATGGCAAGGAAATCAGCCCTCGAAACACTCTGGGACCAAATGCCTACAGTATCTTTATCAAGATGATGTATAGCTTTGCCGAATCCAGCGGTGAGGCCGTGGATCTTTCCAGCATCACCTACTCTGATATTCAGACCCTGTTTCTAGACGTTTCCAATGTCGCTGCAGCGGTAGATGCCGGCTATCTGCCTAAAGTAAGCAACTATGCGTTGCTGGATTCTACAATCTGATAAGGAGGGAAAAATGTATAATCAAGAACTCGTACGCATCCTCGCTACCCGCATCAACGAAATGGTGAATATCCCGCTCATCAATGAAGACAATGAGCAAGCCTTCTTCGAACTAACCATAAACATGCTGTTGCAGATCTTCCTGAATACTCTGGATTTCGAAATGGCCGAATGATCTGAACAGTTGCCGATATCCCCTGCCTGCGGGCGGGGGATTTTTTTTGCTTGTTGCAAACACAAAACGCCTCAGACGAGGCGTGATGATTGATTCATATATCCTGTTCGCAAACAACTTGGGTATTAGATAGGGGTATTGAGCGCGGTAATAATCGCCTCCGGGGTCGCAGGAAAGTTCAGGTCAGCTTTGGGTTTAAGGCTGCGGATGGCATCCTGCAAGGCAAAAAACACTGCCATTCCATAGATGAAGGGCGGTTCACCCACGGCTTTGGAGCCAAATACACTGGCTTCTTGGGATTTGCTTTCCACCAGTTCAATATCCAGAATCTCGGGAAGATCACGGATCCCCGGAATCTTGTATGTGCTGGGATTTGCGCTTGTATAGCGGCCGTTGGCATCCACCACCACTTCTTCCATGGTGCACCAACCCATGCCCTGAATGAAAGCTCCGGTAACCTGGCCAAGATCAATATCAGGATGCAGGCTCTTGCCATTTTCATGCACGATATGGGTGCTGATAATGCGGTGTTCTCCAGAAAGAATGTCCAGCTCGATTCTGACGATTGCCGCCCCATATACATAGTAGTGAAAGGGTCTGCCCTCGCCCAGTTCGCGATCGAACCACAGATCTGGGGTGGCATAGTAAGCATATGCGCCCAGCGCAACCCGTTCCTGATGTGCGCGTCTTATGAGATCTGCGAAGCTGATCTTTTGGGAAGGAGCCCGGAGGGCGAAGACGCAGCCATTTTCGAAGCCGATCTCTCCATTTGGCTCAGTGCCCTGTTCTGTCAGCATTTTTGCCGCTATCGGCTCCAGACTCGCTCTCAGCTTCTCTGCGGCAATGCGGGCGGCATTACCATTGATATCGCTGCCGGTTGAAGCGGCTGTTGGCGATGCATTCCCGGTGCGCTGGGTGTGGGAGGATTCCACCCTGATCTGTTCGAAGGGAATCCCCAATACTTTTGCCACTACTAATGCCACCTTGGAATTGAGCTCCTGCCCCATCTCCACACCCCCGGTGGAAACCGAAACGCTGCCATCGATATAGATCCAGATGAGGGCAGAGCCCTGATTCAAAAAGGCAGTGGTAAAAGATATACCGAACTTTACGGGCATAATGCCAATCCCTTGTTTTTTCCGGGTTTGAGCGGCATTGAATTTCGCTACTTCTGTTTTAAGATGTTGGTAATCCGCCTTTTGCGCTACTTGTTCCAGCATAACAGAAGCACTGGCTTCCTTTATCACCTGTCCATAGGGAGTGATATCTTCATTTTGATATGCATTCAACCGGCGGATCTCGAATGGATCCTTGCCCAGATATTGGGCGATCTTTTCGATTGCGGATTCAATCACAAAGATGCCCTGTGGCCCGCCAAAACCCCTGAAGGCAGTATTGGGCGGAAGGTTTGTGCGGCAGGCTCTTCCTCGAATGCGAACCGCGGGACAATTGTAGATGTTATCCGCATGGAACATCGCGCGCTCCAGGATTGCAATCGAGAGATCCGTATAGGCTCCACCATTGCACATCAATTCGATGTCCCAAGCGCGAATTTTACCATGATCATCAAAGCCAACTTGCCAATTGCTGAGGAAAGGATGTCTCTTTCCGGTTGCGCGCATATCCTCATCCCGGCTCAAGATTATCTGCACCGGACGCCCGGTAACATATGCTCCCAATGCCGCCATTGCCGCCCAAATGGTTGCTGAGCGTTCCTTGCCGCCAAAAGCACCGCCCAACCTGGGGACTTCCACAGCAATTCGATGTGCCGGAATGCCCAATACATGGGCTACCACTTCCTGTACTTCCATGGTACTCTGTGTAGCACAAAGCAAGTGGATGAGATCGTGATCTGTTGGAATCGCTCTTACGCGTTGGGATTCCATATAGAAATGTTCCTGACCTCCACTGTAGCTTTTTCCCTGCAAGACGTGCGGGCTTTCTTTCAAGGCAAGGCGCAAATCTCCCCGCTCTATCTTCCGTTCTGGAATATACCAATCCTGCAACGCGTCGGCTTCCTCAATCTCCAGAACGGCTTTTTGCTCCTCATATTCCAGCTTGATTTTGCTAATTGCGGCTTCGGCGATGCT
>CAZJJH010000147.1:0-4815 GCA_964546265.1 uncultured Candidatus Cloacimonadota bacterium | reverse complement strand
ATTTATTCATGAAGATTATGGCGTGATGTTCAACGCTTTGATGGCTCTGATAACTTTAGCCTATGCAACTGGCATCTAAAACATAGGAACCGTAGATAATCTTCCACAATACGGGCAATAGGCACTTCTATAAGCAATGTTTCAGGATAAATCCGTTGACATTTTTGAGGCATCCTGCAGATTAGCTCCGGCTGTGTTTCCATTGTTTTTTTATATTTCAAAAAAAAGATTATTGAGCGGAGAATATGCTGGATAGCAAGAGTATGGATCCAATCCTGGTAGTGGATATTGGGAATACAAATATAGTGTGTGCAGTGTTTCAAGACGGAAAAATCGTAGCCGATTGCCGTATGCAAAGTGCCACAGACGAAAGTATTGAAGGATACCACAGCCTCCTCGGACAATTTTTGCCCGATTACCCTTTTGCGTGCTTCAAACATATTGTTCTGGGCAGCGTTGTTCCCGCTCTCACCTCCATCTGGCAAGAGCTGGTGAAGCAAAAAAGCAATGCGCGGCTCGAAATCATTAACGGTCTCTCACCCATCGGTTTACAGTATATTGTTGCCGATCCCTCGGTGGTCGGTGCAGATCTCGTAGCCAATGCCTTTGAAGCCTGGCAATCTTATCCCGGCTCTACCATCGTGATAGATTTGGGTACAGCCACTACCATCCAGCTTATCAACCGCGAAGGCTTGTATGCCGGGGTGAGCATCGCTCCCGGGATGAAAACTGCTGCCTCCCAACTCTTTGCCAATGCCGCCCAACTATCGGGTTTTGAGCTCCTGGCTCCGCAGCAGACGCTAGGCAACAACACTACAGATGCGCTTCGCTCTGGAATTGTGTTGGGACATGCGATTATGATTCAAGGCTTTGTAGAACTCATAAAGAAAGAATATAGCCAATATAAACCATACACCGTGGTGCTTACGGGCGGTTTATCCTCTCTGATTGCTCCCTTATGCCCATCTGAATATGTGTTGGATAAAGAGCTGACCCTCAGGGGCTTGCACCGGGCATTTTTAACCATCAGCCAAAGGCAGAACTGACCGCAGATATGAAACGCTGGCTCATGCTCCTGCTTGCCCTTCCCGTATTTTTGGAAGCAAATGTGTTTGAGCCCCGGCTGTATATCCCGGGTTACTATCCCATTATTAATAACCGCTTGAATATCTACAAGATAGATAAGGGTCTGAACCAATTTAAACAAAAGCCCTACGAGATTCCTGCTCTTGAGATACCCAGAAATGAAGAGATCGATTTCAAGCGGCAGCGTGTGATAATCAATACCCTGGTCGATAACCTTCAGCTACACCCTCCAGTACCCCTCAGTTTTGATTCCTACCTTCACAACATGCGCAAAAGTGTATTCCGTAAATCTTTGACCAACCATATCAAGCAGTATGAGCAAAGTGCAGAAACCACTACCGGTGGTCTTATCGGCGAATTTGTGCTGGATCTGCCCAGCATTGCTCTGCCCAAAGGTGTGCAACGGGTTTTGGGAAACAAAGCAGGTAGATTGAATCTGGATGGAACCCAGAAGATCACCTTGCAGGTGAGCAGCACAAAACGTAAGCAGATACCCATCTATGAAACCGAAAATCAAAGCACCTTCGATATCAAGATGGAACAGGAAACAAACCTAAGGCTCACCGGCACAATCGGCGAAAAGATATCAGTAAACCTGAAGTATAATTCCAACCAAGATGTTGAGCTGTTTGATCCCAATAACGTAAATATCAAATACACTGGCAATGAAGACGAAATCGTTCAATCCATCGAAGCGGGTAACATCAGCCTGTCGCTTTCCGGCAGCCGCTATATCAGCTATTCTACCAGTTCCCAGGGTCTTTTTGGCGTAACCAGTAAATTCAAATATGGAGATCTGGATCTTTCGGTGATCGCTTCCAAAGAAGAAGGCGAAAAGAACTCCATGAGCTACGTGGGCCAGGCTCAGGCAGATAGCGTAGTCTTTCGCAGTAGGGATTATGCCGCTCGCACCATGTATTACATCGCCGAGCCCTATATGCTGTACGATATATATGACGAAAGCAACATCGGCTCCAATCCTCAGGGATGGGTCAACAATGCCATTCGCACAGATCCCGCCGGAGCGTGGCTGATCAAAAACCCGGGCATGCTCCCGGAATATGGATCCTTGAGATTGTATCTGGATAATGCCGATGCCACCGATAACTTCAAATATGCTCAGGGCGATACTATTTTCTTTGGTCCTACGGATTACTACGTTCCTTATTATGAAGAGTTGATCGAGGGGACAGATTTTGTAACGGATTACGATGCCGGATTTATTACGCTTTTACGCAATATCGACCGCCGCACTACTCTGGCTGTAAGCTATACCCGCAGAGACGGAATTCCGGTTCACTCAGCAGATTATCAGATCGAAAGCCAGATCCCGGATAACGATTTACTTTACCCATTTGTGATCCGCAGACGCAATCAGGAATACGATCCCGAAGACGCTGATAACGTATGGCACTACCAGATGCGTAACGTCTATAACATGAATAAGACCAATATCAAAAGCGATGGTTTCCGCTTGGATGTATATACTCTGAATGTGGACAATACCAGAAATTATAACTTGCCGGACAGCCTGAATACAGGCCAATTTATCACTTACATGGATTATCTGCGTCTGGACAGCACAGGAGACGGCTTGATCAACGGTGACGACACTACGGTAAACCTTACCTCCGGTTTAGTGATATTCCCTTTTATAGAGCCGTTCAAACCCCTGGGTGACACAGTGTTGTATGAGGAAGAAAACGAGAGCATTAGTTATCTGGATATCAGCTTCTATCTCTCGGTGAAGGGCAAGATTGGCAGAGAAGCTATTGATCTTTCCCAGAGCGGGATTTTGGAGGGCAGCGTAAGGGTAAAAGTAAACGGTTTGGAACAAAAAGAAAATGTGGATTACATCGTGGATTACGATTTTGGCCGCATTACCTTCCTCTCTGCCGCCGGCAAGGATCCGGATGCAAAAATAGAGATTGACTATGAAAGCAGATCCCTATTCAGCATCGCCAGCAAAACCTTAGCCGGGATGCGGGCAGATTGGCAGATCACGGACAACGCCAAACTGGGCGGAACACTCATATACAGATCCGAGACAGTTGCCGACAAAAGGCCCCGCATTGGCAACGAGAATATCCAGATGTGGATGGCAAACGTAGATGGTAGAATCGGTTTTAAACCCGCCTTCATCACCAGATGGATAGATGCCCTGCCTCTTATCTCCACCACTGCCGATAGTGAGATCACCCTTAGCGGAGAGATTGCCTATACCATCCCAACCATATATGGCGATTCGGAAACCAAAAAGAAGATATCATATGTGGATGACATGGAGTCCATCGTAGATTCCTATCCACTAGGAGTTACACTTTCCACCTGGTCAAGAGCCAGTAAACCCTATGGCACAAACCTTGCCACAGGCAGAATGAACTGGTATAATCCCAAAAACATCCGACGGGAGCAAATTGAGGATCCGTCCACTCTTACAGAACGCGAACGGAAAGAATCCGCCACTGTATTGGCTTTACGCCATTGGCCGGGCAATTTGTATCTTCCCGGCAGTGGAGTGCAAAGCTGGAGTGGAGTAATGAAGTATCTGGGAAACCAATTGGATTTTTCCCAGAAGAAATATATGGAATTGCTGGTTAAAGTGGACAACAGCGGAAGTGAACCGCGCCCTGATGTAATCCTGACAATTGATCTGGGCGATATCAATGAAGATTTCTATACAGAGTTTGGCGGCTTGAACCGGCTGGATACAGAGGACAAAGATCTGGATGGAGTATTGATCTTGGATGAAGATGTAGGGCTTGATGGTATCCCCCACGGTGAACCGGGTCATGACCCCTTTGATCTGGCAGATCCCTCTATAGACGCCAATGGAGATTATCCCGGCATCAATGGCACAGAAGGCAACCGCGTGTTGGATACTGAAGATCTGGATGGTAACGGTGTACTGAATCAGCTGGATAGATATTTCAGCTATAGCATCTCTCTGGCAGATACCACCGGACAAAACCACGACGGCTGGGTATTGTATCGCATCCCGCTCACAAATCCGGATTTCTACAACATCGTAACTAACTCCGCTACAGGAATTCAGCCCAGCTTGAAGAAAATCTCTTATGCCCGCATTTGGCTACAAAGCGATTCTGCAGCCAGAGTGTATATCGCCGATGCCTCGGTGGTGGGGAACAAATGGCAGGATTTCTTTGTGCGCGATGCAAATGGGCGAATTCTCACCGATGCAGAACTGGCAGCCTTCAATACGAGCTATCTTTCCGGCATCGTGAACAACCAAAAGAATTCCAACCACTATGCATCTCCTCCGGGCACAGTATATATTGAGGATAGACGCGAGACTTCGGAATCTGCCCTTTCTCTGGATCTGGCAAATCTGCAAGCAGATAATCAAGTAATACTAAGGCAAAGAATGCTGGAATCTTACAATCTACTTCCCTACGAATCGCTGAAATTCTGGGTATATCCGGAAGTAGAAGAAGGCTCAACGATCGACGAAGTGGATGTCTTTTTCAGAGTAGGGGCAGATTCGTTGAACTACTATCAGATCACGCAAAGGATCCCTGTGCAGGAGTATCAGTCCAAAATGGATAGAAACGCCTGGCTGGAATTGGAATACCCCTTGCAGGACATTACTGCGCTCAAAGAATTGAATCCCGGAGCTACCTCAGATACACTTGTAGTGGGTGATATCACTTATTTTTACCGAGGCAGACCAACTCTTACTACGATCCGGGAATTGTATCTTGGGATTCT